>DATCAX010000634.1:0-3179 GCA_036512375.1 Candidatus Angelobacter sp.
TGGCGCGTTCATTGAAAAAAGGGCCGCACATTGACGGCCATCTGTTGAAAAAGGTTGAGGATCTGAACCAGAAGAACGAGAAGAAGGTCATCCGTTCCTGGTCACGCCGTTCGACGATTTCGCCGGAGATGGTGGGCCACACCATCGCGGTGCACAACGGCAAAAAGTTTATTCCGGTGTACATCACGGAAAACATGGTGGGACACAAACTGGGCGAGTTCTCCTTCACGCGGATCTTCAAAGGTCACTCGATGAAGGCGGCGGCGGAAGTTTCCGCCAAGCCCGCGGGCATTCCGGGCGGTCCGGGCGCGATAACGCCGTCCGCCCCACCAGCGAAATAGCAAAGATTGAGAGCATAGGTTAACAACCATGGAATTTATTGCAAAAGCCCGATTCACCCGAGTATCGCCGCAGAAGGCGCGGCTGGTGCTGGACCTGATTAAAGGCCGGCGCGTGGAAGACGCACTGACCACGCTCACGTTCACCAAGAAGCGAATTGCTCCGGCAATTTTTCAGCTGCTACGCTCGGCGGTGGAGAACGCGAACTACCTGAGCCAGGAAAAGGGCATGGACGTGGACCTGGACCGGCTCTACGTGAAGCACGCCATCGCCAATGAAGGCCCGCGCTTGAAGCGCATCCGGCCCGCTCCGATGGGCCGCGCGTTCCGCTACCAGCGCCGTATCTCCCACATGGAGATTGTGCTGGCGGAAAAGGGCGCGGAAAACAAGCAGAACCTGGCCACGGTGGCAGGCGAAGAAGACGCTGCCAAACCTTCCAAGGCCCCGGCAAAAAAGAAAGCTGTGGCGGCCAAGAAGAAACCGGCGGGCAAGAAGAAGACTGCAGCCGCGAAGTAGAAAGCATTATGTAGAGACGTAGCATGCTACGTCTCTACGGCAAAGAGTTTGGGTTCGAAAAGAGTTTTGCGACGCATTAAGTTGCGCGGAAGAAAGATTACAAGAGGTAAATGCATGGGACAGAAAGTCCATCCTTACGGATTTCGACTCGGTTACACCAAGCCCTGGCGGTCGCGCTGGTTCATTGAGAAAGATTACGACAAGCTTCTTCTGGAAGACGTAAAGCTGAAGGAAGAGCTGAAGGACAAGCTCAAGTCCGCGGGCGTGAGCTCCGTGGAGATCGAACGTCCGGGCAACAAGCTGCGGATCATCATCCGCACGGCGCGTCCGGGCATCATTATCGGGCGCAAGGGCGCGGAGATCGACAAGCTGAAGATCGAGCTGCAGAAGCGGACGAACCGGGATGTCTTTATCGATATCCAGGAAGTGCACAAGCCGGAACTGGACGCACAGTTGGTGTCGGAAGGAATCGCGCTGCAGCTGGAAAAACGCGTGGGCTTCCGCCGGGCGATGCGCAAGTCAGTGGATTCGGCGCTGCGCTTCGGCTGCAAGGGCATCAAGGTTCGCGTGTCCGGCCGGTTGAACGGCAATGAAATCGCGCGTTCAGAATGGTACCTGCAGGGACGTTTGCCGCTGCACACGCTGCGCGCCGACATCGATTTTGGTTTCTCCGAGGCCCGCACCACGTATGGTGTGATCGGCGTGAAGTGCTGGGTTTACAAGGGCGACATTCTGCCGCAGAAAAAGCGGCAGCCTGAACGTGCGGGCGCGGGAGCATTCTAGAAGCTGCTAGCCGCTAGCTGCTGGCCTAGCTAGTAGCTAGAGGCTACAACGAGATGATGAAGCAGAAGTCGTGCAGGAAGCGGCTGATGCTCACACGGTTCGAACAAGGAATTCGACGTTATGTTAATGCCGAAAAAAGTTAAGTACCGCAAGCAGCAGCGCGGTCGCATGTGCGGGAAGGCCTGGCGCGGAGGAGAACTTTCCTTCGGCGATTTTGGGTTGAAGGTCATGGAACCTGGATGGATCACGGACCGCCAGATTGAAGCGAGCCGTGTCGCTATGACGCGCTTTGTCAAGCGTGGCGGCAAAATCTGGATCCGCCTGTTTCCCGACAAGCCCGTGACCAAGAAGCCCGCCGAAACCCGTATGGGTAAAGGCAAGGGAGCGCCGGACCACTGGGTCGCGGTGGTGCGTCCGGGCAAGATCCTGTTTGAGATGGAAGGCGTGAATCGTACGGATGCCCAGGAAGCAATGCGGCTGGCGTCCAACAAACTGGGCTTGCGGACAAAGTTTGTGGCCCGCGCAGATGCGCACTAGGAAGCAATTAGCACTTAGCCGTTGGCACTTAGCCAAAATGGCGCTGTCGGCACATTGGGCTAAAGGTTAAAACAACAATTGCAGTAAGAGAAGAGACAAGAGATAACGCGATGGATGTCGAGAAACTTAGAAGTCTGACAGACGCTGAATTGCTGCACCAGCAGCAGGAGCTCAATGACCAGCTCTTTCGCCTCAAGTTCCAGTTAAAAATGGGACAGACGGAGAGCCTCACGAAGATCCGCGGCCTGCGCAAGGACGTAGCGCGCATTCACACCGTGATCAGGGAAAAAGAACTGGGCATTGAAGCGCCCAGCAACGGCCACAAGGCGGAAGCTGCGGGCGATGCGGAGCCGAAACCTACGAAGGCCACGGCCGGTAAAAGCGCCAAGAAAAAGAAAAAAACCAAGACGGCCGTGAAGGGCAAGACAGCCAAGCCGGCCAAGAAAAAGACGACCGCAGCCGCTAAAAAGAGGAAGAAGTAATGGCAGAGACAACAACCGCGAAAAAGACAGGCAGCCGCAGCACCAAGATCGGCCGTGTGACGTCCACCAAGATGAGCAAGACTATCGTGGTGCAGGTCATCAGGAAAAAAGCGCATCCGCTTTACCGTCGAGTGGTGGCCAAGGCAAAGAAGTTTTACGCGCACGATGAGAAGAACACGGCGCACGTGGGTGACACGGTAGAAATTGAAGAGACCCGTCCCATGTCAAAGCTGAAGCGCTGGCGTCTGAAGAACATCATCCAGAAGGCCAAGCTCGTGGGCGGCGAAGAAGCAGCGCTGGAAGCCAAGCTCGCCCAAGAGAAGACGGCTCAGGAAAAGACCGCCTAAGAGCGGGAGGCGATTTGGCGGCCAATGGCCGCTGGAATCGTGCATAACGGGATTCGAGAGGGAGACACACTATGGCAGTCATGATGAGAAGCATTCTCGATGTGGCCGACAACAGCGGAGCGCGCCGGCTGCAGATGATCCTGCCTCTGGGCGGACATACCGGCCTGAACGCCAG
>DATCAX010000635.1:0-3091 GCA_036512375.1 Candidatus Angelobacter sp.
ATCGTGTGTACGGCTCACAACAGGACAATACTTCGGTCGGCATTGCCACCCGCACGGACCACGGTTACATCGGGCCGGGAGATTTCGCGCCAGTCGGCGGTGGTGAAAGCGGCTACGTAGTGCCAGACCCGCGGAATTCGAATATTGTTTATGCCGACGACGAAGGCCCGTTCTTCACGCGCTATGACCGCGCTACCGGGCAAGCGCAGAGCATCCAGCAGTGGCCTGAGGATATCAGCGGGCACGCGGCAGACACCCAGAAGTACCGTTTCACGTGGACGATGCCGATTGTCATTTCATCCCACAATCCTGATGTCATCTACCACACTTCTCAGTATGTGTTTCGCTCGAATGATGCGGGAAATACCTGGACGGAAATCAGCCCGGACCTGACTCGCAACGACAAAGCCAAGCAGAAAGATTCCGGCGGGCCCATCACCAAGGATCAGTATTCCGTCGAATACTATGACGTGGTCTTCGCGCTTGCCGAGTCGCCCAAGCAGGAGAACGTCCTGTGGGCTGGCACGGATGATGGCCTCCTTCACATTACACGCGATGGCGGGAAGAATTGGTCCAATGTCACGCCGAAGGGAATTCCGGAATGGTCTGCGATTAGTCTGATAGATGCCTCTGCTTTTGACCCGGCAATCGCCTATGTCGCCGTGGACGCGCACAGACTCGATGATCTTCATCCTTATATTTTCAAAACCAATGATTTCGGAAAGACGTGGAGCAAAATTATCGGAGGCTTACCCGATAATTCTTACGTGCACGCGGTACGCGAAGATCCTGCGCGAAGGGGATTGCTCTACGCTGGTACAGAAACCGGTGTGTGGGTGTCGTTCAATGACGGGGCCAATTGGCAGCCACTGCAGCTGAATCTTCCGACCACGCCGATTCACGATCTCATTATTCACAATGATGATCTGGTAGTGGCTACCCATGGGCGGTCTTTCTGGGTGCTTGATGACATCGGACCGCTTCGTCAACTTACGCCGGGAATTTCGAGCGAGCCAGCGCATTTATTTGCCCCCGGCACCGCTGTCCGAACGCGCCTTGGCCACAGAGAGAAGCGCCGCTTTGCGATCGCTGAAAATCCCCCCCAAGGGGCCATGCTCTATTACTGGCTGAAGGAAAAACCAAAGGAATCCATAAAGCTGGAAATGATTGACGGCCAAGGCAAAACCCTCCGGACGGTAAGCAGCGCCGTGAAAAAGGAAGCAGAGGAGCCCACCGAATTTGATGAAGAGCCGGACGTCACGCAAATGCCGGCTGAGGCTGGTTTAAATCTTTTCGTTTGGGATCTGCGTGGCCAGATGCCGATGAAAATTCCGAAGGCCATTTACGATAATGGCAAACCCGCCGGCCCGCTCCTTTTGCCTGGTACGTATCAGGTCAGATTGACCGTTGCGGGCAAGTCATACACCGCGCCGATCGAAATCAAAATGGATCCGCGCATTAAACTTTCTCCAGAGGACTTGCGCAAGCAATACGATTTGCTAACGAAGCTGCGCGACACCGAGGACGAAATGAATAAAGCGATTCTCGGAATTCGCGATCTCAACAATCAACTGCAGACGCTCGAGAAGCGTCTTGCTTTAGTAAAAGAAAGCAAGTCGGTGGCAGATCAATGCACAGAATTGCGAAAGAAGGTCCGTGCGATCGAAGAAGAATTAATTCAGGTGAACGCCACCGCGCAGGAGGATGAAGCCAACTATCCGACAAAACTCAACAGCAAACTCGGATACCTTAGCGGAGTTACAGATAGCGCGGACACCGCGCCCACGCGGGCGGAACTCGAAGTGTTCGCTGATCTCGACAAGCAACTGCAGGCAGAGCTAAATAAGTGGCGCGATGTTCTTTCCAAGGACTTGCCAGCGCTGAATGACGCCATGCGGAAACAGGACATCGCGGTGGTAGGGACCTGGCACGCTGAAGAGCCGCGTTGAATTAAGTTCGCGCTGCATGCCTGCTGCTGCCAGGCCGTTGCCGAAGAGGTCACCGGCTTAGTCAATAGAACGATTCAAAAGAAGATGATTTCGCTTGTCCAACCCATCTGACGGAATTGCACCGAAACCGCTGCGGGTCATGGGATTCCGTGACTTGGTGCTGTTTTACGTAGTTACCGGCGTCAGCCTGCGTTGGATTGCGGCGGCTGCCAGCATCGGGCCAAGTTCCGTACTGATATGGATAGGCGCGTGGCTATTTTTTTATGTTCCGCTGGCTTTATCCGTGATTGAGCTATCGTCTCGTTACCCAGCTGAAGGTGGATTATACGTCTGGACCAAAAAAGCATTTGGAGAAGGCTCTGGATTCATTGCGGCATGGACGTATTGGAACAGCAATTTGCCCTATTTCCCCGCGGTGCTTTACTTCGCGGCCAGCAACGTACTGTTTTTGCGACCAAGCTGGCAGCGCTATTCGCATAGCCCGCAATACTTCGTGGTCTTTTCCGTAGTGGTCCTGGCGGCGCTGACATTCATAAACTTGGTGGGCATGAACATCGCGAAGTGGTCTTACAACGTCGGGGCGTTATCGATGTGGATACCGGCTCTGATGGTTGTGGTGATGGGTTTCATCGCCTGGTCGCGTTACGGTTCGGCAACTTCTTTTCATGTTTCGGCCATGCTGCCGAGCCTGCAGCTGCGACAGATGATTTTTTGGTCCACGCTGATTTTTGCGTTCGGCGGATGTGAAACCGCCTCATTTCTTGCCGGTGAAATTAAGAATCCGCGGCGCACCATTCCTCGTGCGCTGCTCATCGCGGGTTCCACCATTGCGTTTTGCTACATCCTTGGGACTTTCTGTGTGCTGCTGGCGCTGCCAAGCTCCGAAGCCACCAATCTGGATGGGCTCGTTCAAGCCATCGACAGAACTGCATTGCGTCTGGGGCTTCATGGGGTCACCTCCGTCGCGGCTGCGCTGATTGCCATCAGCAATATTGGTGCGGCGGCGGCATTTCTGGCAGCGGCGGCGCGATTACCGTTCGTCGCGGGAATCGATGGATTTCTACCACCGGTTTTCGGACGAGTGCATCCCCGTTGGCACACCCCGTATGCATCCGTGCTGGCTCAAGGCTTGATCGGGATCG
>DATCAX010000636.1:0-4791 GCA_036512375.1 Candidatus Angelobacter sp.
CTTCCGCAATGAAGGGATTTCCACCCAGCACAATCCTGAGTTCACCATGCTGGAGTTCTATCAGGCCTATGCCGACTACCACGACATGATGCAGCTTACCGAAGACATGCTGGCCCAGGTGGCGCGCGATGTGAATGGAACTACCAAGGCTACGTTCGACGGCAAGGAATTTGATTTCGCCGACTGGCAGCGGCTCTCCATGCGCGAAGCCATCATCAAATATTGGCCGGAAGCCGCCGCTCCCAGGCCGGAGATCGCGGATTTCGCAACGAATGAGTCCGTTGATGCGCTGGTGAAACGCCTAAACGCCAGCCACACGCCGCGTATGCCTTATGATCCCAAAGATCCAGCGGGCAAGACGATTGCGGCCATGTTTGAGCACGTGGCGGAGCACCACCTGGTCCAGCCAACGATCTTGTATGACTTTCCTGTCGCCATCTCGCCCTTGTCCAAGAACAAGCGTGACGAACCGGACTGGGTGGAGCGCTTTGAAGTGTTTATCGGCGGGCTGGAAATTGGTAATGCCTTTAGCGAATTGAACGATCCGGAAGAGCAGCGCCGCCGCTTTGAGCAGCAGCTAAAAGAAAAAGAACGCGGCGACGAAGAAGCGCACGCCATGGATGAAGACTATATCCGCGCGCTTTCTTATGGCTTGCCGCCTACCGGCGGCGAAGGCATCGGTATTGACCGGCTTACCATGCTGCTAACGGATTCGCGCTCTATCCGCGACGTGATCTTGTTCCCGCTGTTGCGAAAACAGCAGGAAGCGCCGGAAGAGCCCGAAGGCGAGAAGCCGAAAGAGACATAGGCTTCATCCTCAAGCGATCGTCATCCCGAGCCTCCGTAGATGAGGACGCGCTTTCTTCAGCGTCCGAATAGGAGCGAGGGACCTTGGGTTTTCCGGCCCGCGGTAGGCCTTCGGTACAATAGACGTGATGCCGACCGGCTCTGAAATTCGCGAGAAATTCCTCCGCTTCTTTGAAAGCAAAGGGCATAAGCGCGTGCACTCATCGTCACTGGCGCCCGCTAACGATCCTACTTTGCTCTTCACCAATGCGGGCATGAACCAGTTCAAAGACGTGTTCCTTGGCGTGGACAAACGCGACTACAACAAAGCCGCCACGTCACAGAAATGCGTGCGTGCCGGCGGCAAACACAATGACCTGGAGAATGTGGGTTTCACTAAGCGCCACCACACGTTCTTTGAGATGCTGGGTAATTTCAGCTTTGGCAGCTACTTCAAGGCGGAAGCAATCTCTTACGCCTGGGAACTGGTGACCGCGTCAGAATGGTACGGCGTTTCGCGTGACAATCTCTACATCACCATCTTTAAGGGCGAGCAGGGCATCCCCCGCGATGACGATGCGGAAAAACACTGGCGCGCCGTGGGAGTCCCCAAAGAACGAATCTTTGATATGGGCATGAAGGACAACTTCTGGTCCATGGGCGATACGGGCCCCTGCGGGCCGTGCAGCGAAATCCATTACGACATGGGCCCTGCCGCATCCGACGAAGGCCATCCCGACTGTATGTTCCCCTGCGACTGCGGCCGCTACGTGGAAATCTGGAACCTGGTCTTCATGCAGTTTGACCGTGACAATACCGGCACGCTAAACCCGCTGCCCAGGCCTTCTATCGATACCGGAATGGGACTTGAACGCGTTGCTTCCGTCCTGCAAGGGAAGATTTCAAATTACGATACTGATCTCTTCATGCCGCTGCTGGCGGCCGCTGCAAAGCTCACTGGAGTAGATCTGGAGAAAGAGCTGGCCGCAGAAGAGGGCTCACGTTCAGCGGCTTCGTTGCGCGTGGTGGCTGATCACGCCCGCGCGGTAACTTTCCTGATTTCAGACGGGATTTTGCCAGCGAATGAAGGTCGTGGCTACGTTCTGCGCAAAATTCTGCGCCGCGGTATCCGCCACGGACGCCTGCTCGGCGCCACCAAGCCATTCATGCATGAAATGGTGGCGGCCGTCCGCGACCTGATGAAAGATGCCTACCCTGAACTGGCGGAAAATGCTGAGCGCATTGCGAAGATTGTTTTCGAAGAAGAGCGGCGCTTCGCCCACACACTTGACGCTGGTCTGGCCCGGCTTGAGGCTGATCTCGTCGCGCTACGCAAGGAAAAAGCGGATAGCCAGCGCGTGGCGCTTTCTCGCGATCCCCTGGGCGAACAAGGTTTGTCGCGGGCGGAACTGGCGCAGCACCAGTACCAGAGCGCCAGAGAGCTGCGTTATCGCGGTGAAGATGCCTTCAAGCTATATGACACTTTCGGCCTTCCATTTGATTTCATCATGGACACGTGCCGCGATGCCGGCATCAGCGTGGACGTGGAAGGCTTTGAGCGCGCCATGCAGGCGCAACGCGAACGTGCCCGCGCGTCATGGAAGGGCGGCTCCAAGCAGACAGCGTCGCCAGTCTATCGTGACCTGAAGAAGACAGAATTTGAAGGCTATCGCAACACGCGCTCAAAAGGCAGCGAAGTGTTGGCAGTCGTGAAAGACGGCCAGGGTGTAAAAATTCTTAACCCCGACGAAGAAGGCGAGGTCGTGCTGGATCACACGCCGTTCTATGCCGATTCAGGCGGGCAGGTCGGCGACATTGGCATTCTTTATGACGATAAGCACTCGAGCATCGTGGCCGAAGTGAATGGCTGCTACATGCCGGTGCAGGGCGTGCGCGCTCACAAGATCAGGGCGCGCCAGCCAATTTTTGTTGGCATGAAAGTTGATCCCGTGGTCCATGTAGAAGTGCGCGACTCGACTAAGCGCAATCACACAGCCACACACCTGCTGCATGCCGCTTTGCGCGAAACCCTGGGCGAGCACGTGAAGCAGGCAGGCTCATTGGTAGATCCCGGCCATCTGCGCTTTGATTTCTCGCACTTCGCCGCCGTAGCCGATGAAGAATTGCAGGACATAGAAGACCTGATGAACAAACATGTCCTGCGCAACACTCCCGTCGATACGATTGAAAATGTCCCCATCGAGGTGGCCATCAATGAATACAAAGCCATGGCGCTGTTTGGCGAAAAATATGGCGACCGCGTGCGCGTGGTGAAGATCGGTGATTTTTCCACGGAACTTTGCGGCGGTACGCATACGCACGCCACCGGCGAGATTGGTCTGATCAAGATCATGAGCGAAGGCAGCGTCTCTTCCGGCGTGCGGCGCGTAGAAGCTCTCAGTGGTGAAGGCTCGCTGAAGCATTTCCGCCTGGACCACAAGCTGGAAAACCTTGTGTCTTCATTGATCCCGCAGACGAAATCTCATTCACCCGCCGAAGCTCTGCGTGGCGAACTAGACAAGAAGGATGCCGAGATCAAGCAGCTGCAAAAGGAACTGGAGCAGATGCGCATGAAGTCTGCGGGTTCCCAGGTGGCGTCCGTGGGCGAAAAAGCGCGGGACATCAAGGGCGTAAAAGTAGTGGCGCAGCGCGTTGACAGCCTTGATCGCGGCCAGATGCGCACGCTGGTTGACAATATGCGGAACAAACTCGGCTCGGGCGTGGTGGTGCTGGGCTCAGTGCAGGACGGCAAGGTCGCGCTGGTCGTCGGCGTCACCGCAGATCTCACGGCGCGTTTGCAGGCAGGGAAAATCATCAAGCCGATCGCGGAAAAAGTTGGCGGCTCCGGTGGCGGACGCCCTGACATGGCGGAAGCCGGCGGCAAAGATCCCGCGCAGCTCGACGCCGCATTAAATGAAGCGTATGCGGCCGTGGAAGGGCTGCTGAAATAGCGTCCGCGCCTGATCAAGTTCACGGTAGAGACGTAGCCTGCTACGTCTCTGCTTTCCTCGCTCCATTCCACCTGGTGCTTGGCTTGTGCCTTTGGTTCCCGTATATTTCAGTTGTCCTGCGTAACACGTTCACAGTTCATTCACTCTTTATTATCCAAGGAGAAGCAACTTGAAAAAATTTGTTCTCGGTCTGATTGTTGGCTTGCTGATTCCGGCGATTGGCGGGTATTTATACATCAAGATGGGCATGATGCCGGTGGCCACGGCTTCAGCACCACTGCCGATGGAAGAGAAAATCGCCAACATGGCGTTGCGGGCGCGTATGGCCAAAGATCCGATGCAGCAATCGCCCGTCGCGGCCGACGAAACCAACATGACCCAGGGCGCGCATATTTATGTTGAGAATTGCGCTTTCTGCCATGGGTTTGCGGGGGGAAAGGCTAGTTTCGCCGCCAAAGGCATGTTTCCCCTGCCGCCACAGCTTCTCTCCGGCGACGACATGGTCACGGATGACCAGCCGGGAAAGATTTACTGGAAGGTGGAAAACGGAATTCGCTTGACCGGAATGCCCGGTTTCAAGGACATGCTCACGCCCACGCAGATGTGGCAGGTAACGCAAATGCTGCAGCATGCGAACAAGCTGCCCGATCCGACGAAAGCCGCTCTGGCCAGGACTGCAGCGTTGCCCATTGCGCCGCCGGGTCCGGCATTGAACGCAAACCCAGCGGCTATGCAGGGCAAGAAGCCAGTAAAAGTAGATGGCAAGAAATAGATAGAGATAAAAATTCGGGGGCAGCCGCAGGTTAATGCGGCAGCCCTTGGCAGTGGTTAGAGTTTCTCGTGGAATTCACAGCCAGAACAGGAAATAAAGATTCCGCCGGGGGTGTTGCGCTCGCGGTCCTTTACTCGCTTCACAATCCGGGTCGGTTTGCCGCATTTGGGGCAATCGGTGCTCTTGGTAGTGTCCATTATTTTCTTGCGGTCCGCCGTTTTGGCGATCTTAGCCATGATTGAATCTTCTCCTGAGATGTCGGGTTCGCGGCCCTTGTCGGCG
>DATCAX010000637.1:0-6224 GCA_036512375.1 Candidatus Angelobacter sp.
CAGGACATCCGCTATGCTCTGCGCAGCCTGCGCAAGTCGCCCGCTTTTGCCGTGATCGCGATTCTTACGCTGGCGCTGGGCATTGGAGCCAACACGGCGATCTTTACAGTGGTGAATGCGGTGTTTTTTCATCCTTTGCCGGTAAAGGATCCCGCGCGGCTGATGGAAATCTTTACCGTCGATCAGCGCAAAATATTCGGCTCGGCCAGCAATGTCTTACCCACGTCTTTTCCCAATGGCCTGGACATTCAGCAGCGGGCACAGTCTTTCTCCGGCATCACGGTCTATGAGTCCTTCGCTGGGGCGGTGAGCATGACGGTGAACGGGCAGCCGAACCAGTATTTTGCGCAGCTTTCGTCAGGAAATTTCTTTGACGTGCTGGGTGTGCATGCGCAACTGGGACGCACATTTCGTCCGGAAGAAGATCGCGGAAACGGATCAGGGCCGGTGGTGGTGTTGAGCCATGGTTTCTGGGAGCGTACTTTTGCCGCCAATCCTGGCGTGATTGGCCAGAGCGTGTTGCTGAATGGGCAGGGGTTTACCATCATCGGCGTAACGCCAAAAGGTTTTCAGGGGACCGCTGTGATCGGCGGTCCGGACATGTTTGTTCCCATGTCAATGCATGACCAGATTCTTACCGGCTTCACTAAGCAGCTGTTCAATGAGAGGCGCTTTTTGGGATTCAGCGCCGTGGGTAGGCTGAAAGATGGAACACGGCCGGAGCAGGCCAAAGCCGAGTTGCAGGCGATCGCGTCTGATCTGGAGACGGCTTTTCCGCTGGCGAATAAGGGGCGCTCTTTCACGTTGCAGCCGTTGCTTGAATCGAGCATCAATCCCAACCAGCGCGCACAGTTCAAACGCGCCGGCATCATGCTGATGGCTGTGGTCGGCATTGTGCTGGTCATTGCGTGCTTCAATATCGCTAACCTCTTACTGGCCCGCGCGGCGGGAAGAAAACGCGAGATCTCCATCCGCGTGGCCATTGGCGCGTCGCGCAGCCGGGTAATCACGCAGTTGCTTACGGAAGCGATGGTGCTGGCTATTGCCGGAGGCGCGCTGGGATTCGGGCTGGCGCTGGCAGGGCGTGACCTGATGTGGCGCTTCCGTCCGCCGCAGCTTCCGGCTGACGGCATGGATCTTTCGCTCGATTGGCACGTGATGGCATTCACATTCGCAGTGGCCATTGGGACCGGCCTGATCTTTGGACTGGCGCCGGCGTTACAGTCCTCGCGACCAGACCTGGTTTCCGAATTGAAAGAGCGTGCTGGCGGCGACCTGCGCAAAGGGCGGCGTTTCAATGTCCGTGACATCCTGATCTCGCTGCAAGTGGCAGTTTGTCTGATTGCGCTGGTGGGTGCGGGGCTTTTTCTCATCAGTCTACGCAACGCCCATGAGATGGACACAGGTTTTGATACCACGAATCTGGCGATGCTCTCTTTTGATGTGGGCGCGTTGAACTATGAGCCGGCGCGTGCAAAAGAGTTCGAACGCCGCGTGCTCGAAGCTGCACAGGCCACACCGGGCGTAAAGGCCGCAACCCTGTCGAATACCATCCCTCTATTCTTCGGCGGCTTTGGCAGGACGCTTTTTCGGGAAGGCCAGGATTCCAGTAACGGCCAGAGCGGACATGTGGCGCAGATTTCCGTTGTCTCGCCGGAATACCTGCCAACTATGGGTATTCCCATGGTCCGGGGACAGGGATTTGATGGTTCAGTGCGCGAAGACACGCCGCGCGCCGCTATCATCAATGAAACTGCGGCCCGCCAGATCTGGCCCAATGAAGATCCCATCGGAAAACGCTTCAAGTTTTTTCGCGATACTGATTTCACCAAGGTGATCGGCATTGTGCACGATTCCACCTATAACAATCTGGGAGAGGAACCACGACCTTATATGTATGTGCCGCTGGTGCAGAACCCGAATGCCGCACTCACACTGTTTTTCCGGACCGAGGGCAATCCTCGGACCGTGTTAAGTACCATGCGCTCCCGCATACAGGAAATGGATCGCAACCTGCCCATCACTAATGTCTGGCCGATCGGTGAAGTGATCTCGCAGTCGCTCTGGGCGTCCAGCTTTGGCGCAAGCCTGCTGACCGTGTTTGCCATGATTGCCATGGTTTTGTGCGCTGTGGGAATTTATGGCGTCGTGGGATATTCCGTGGGCCAGAGGATACGCGAGTTCGGCATTCGGCTGGCGTTGGGCGCGCAGCCTCGCGACGTGCTGATGATGGTCCTGAAGCAAAGCGCCGTCATCATGGGCGCGGGGCTTGTGGCAGGGCTGGTGGCCGCATTTCTGCTGGCGCGCCTGATCGTCACATTCCTGTATGGAGTGAATACCAATTCGCCGCTGGCATTTCTTGCTATGGCTCTGGTGCTGGCCACGGTGGGAGTTTTTGCCAGCTATATTCCCGCGCGCCGTGCGGCCAGGGTGGATCCCATGGTCGCGCTGCACTATGAGTAGAGCTTATTGATACATGATCGTCATTTGATCAACGTAAACGCTGTAAGCTGCTGCCGTGCTGTTGCTGTCCAGTTGAAAAGCATTCGTGAATTGGTTATTCACCGCGCCGGAGAAAAACGCGTTGTGCGTGATGTTGACCGGAGTGCGCACGCCGTCCACGGTAAGCGCGTCATGAATCACGGTGTGGGCTGCGGTGTCATTGTGGTATTCGGCCACAATGTGGTGCCACGTACCCGGAGTGAAACGCGTTAACGTAAGGCCGGTTGCGTCCCACTGTTTCAGGCCGTAATCAAAAATACGCCACTGATTTCCCGGATAGAGTGCCTGCCAGCTGAAGTTGTAGACCCATCCGTTCAGGATTTGCTGGCATTCAAATTCGATTCCCTGGGGCAGCGTTTCCGAACCGGCAGGAATGTAAAGATCGAACTGATACGTTAAAGCCGTGATCGGCGCGGTGACGGGCGTGTGCGATTGGTAGAAGTATCCGTTCGTGTAAGGAACGGTTGCCGCGATGCTGAACTGCGTGGACGAACCATCCTCGCTTGGTGCGGCAATGCCCAGCGTATCGAAGTAAGTGGCAGTCGCGCCGACACCGCCGTTGTTGCCGCAGCTGCCGCAGGTCAGCCATGGTGATTCCTCAACGCGATTGATCACCGTACCACTGCTGGTCGGGGTCGGCGAAGGAGAAGCGCTCGGCGTTGGAGTTGGACTTGGGGCCCCATTGGACGATGGCAAAGAACTGGCGGTGGTCGAGGAGGAAGTACTTCCGCCACATGATGTGAGCATAAGAGACAGCGCCAGAATCAAGGAACAAGTGTGAGCAGTTTTCCAAAGTCTCATGGGCCCTCCGCGAAAAAAATCTCTTTTCGATCTTCGGCAGAGGCAATGTAATTGTCCGCGAACTATTTTGTATTACGGCGAACGCCTGAGATTATGGGATTAGGGCGTAACGGGAGGTCATGGACGAAACCGGAGCCCGATACACGACTATTCCTCAACGCTGACGTAAGGTCTTTAAACCAAGGTAACTTGTTTACTATCAATATGTTTTCCAGAATAATCCTGTTCTTACTCATATCCCGCGCGCATTAGTCCAGAGACTTGCGAGTTTGATCGCTTTTTGGCAAGTGTCCGAACGCTTTCAGGAAACTGGGTTAGGGTGAGTACCTAAGTAGCGCATTGCATTGATGATTGCGGACATTTGTAATCCGACCGCATGCGTCATAATGAATTGCAGAAGGCTCCGCCAACCATTCTTTAGGAGCGAGCAATCAGAAATTGACTTCCTGCGACATGGGCTTGCCAAAACCCGAGCCATTGCTGCGCATATCTGCGTTGAGCGTCGACTATGACGCCGTCGGCGGAGACGTGGTCCAGGCTTTGCGCAATCTTGATCTTGAGATTGCCAGCGGAGAAAGCGTGGGCGTGCTGGGCGAGTCAGGCTCCGGCAAGAGTTCACTGGCTTTGGCGCTCATGCGGCTTCTTCCACGAAATGCGCATGTGGTTTCAGGAAGCATTGAATATCGCGGGCGCAGCCTGGCTGAATTTTCCTCGGCACAATTGAGAGAAATGCGCGGCGGCGAAGTGGCGCTGATATCGCAGGAGCCCGCACTGGCGCTGAATCCGGTACTACCGCTCGGACGCCAGATCAGTGACGTGTTGCTGGCGCATCGCAAACTTGGGCGGCAGGAAGTGAGCGCGCGCTGCAATGAAATGCTGCGCCAGGTCGGATTCACTGATCCTGAGCGCATCATGCGCGCCTATCCCCACGAGCTTAGCGGAGGACAGCGGCAGCGTGTGGCCATTGCCCAGGCGCTCGTCTGCCGGCCTAGACTCCTGATCGCCGACGAACCCCTGAGTGCGCTGGATGCGGCCACGCAGGCAGAAATCCTTGAGCTGCTGCAGCGGTTGAAGCGCGATCTGGGGCTGGCCATTCTTTTTATCACGCACAACGCCGGGGTGCTGGCCGCACTGGCAGACAACATTGTGGTCATGCGCCAGGGAGAAGTGATCGCGCGCGGAACAATGGCGAGGTTACAGGCGAGCCCGGATGAATACGTCCAGGGAATTCTGTTCCCGGAAAAGCGTCTGGCGAACGCGGTGCCCAAGGAAAGTTCGATGGACTGCGATGCGCCGCTGCTGGAAGTTCGCGGGCTGAGCAAGAGGTTCGTCCAGAAGCGCATGCTTTCCCGCAAACAGTTTGTCGTGCATTCACTTGAAGACATTGATCTGGTGTTGCAACCAGGCTGGACGGTTGCGGTCCTGGGAAGATCCGGGTCCGGAAAGTCAACTCTTGCGCGCTGCCTTGCTGGCTTTGAGACGCCGGATTCGGGCGAGATACTGCTGGAAGGGAAGCTCGCAGGAAACAACGAAAACGACAAAAAGAACAAAGGCGTCGCGCGGCGGCCCGTGCAGATGATCTTTCAAGATGCCGCAACGTCGCTCAACCCCAGATTTACGGCACGGCAGATCGTCGCTGAGCCGATGGAAATCGCGCGGTGGAAGACCGAAGCAGAGCGCACGGGTCGGGCCATGAAATTAATGGCAGAAGTCGGGCTTGATCCCGAATGGGCGTCGCGATTGGCGGGGGAATTTAGCGGCGGACAGCGGCAACGGCTGGCGCTAGCAAGGGCCCTGGCTGCCGACCCGAAGCTGCTCATCATGGATGAAGCACTCTCCGGCCTGGATATGCCACTGCAAGCGCAGATCGTGCGTTTGTTAATTGAATTGCAGGCGCGTCATGGGCTCACTTATCTCTACATATCGCACGATCTCAACTTCATCTCGCTCTTTGCACAGGAAGTTGTGGTGATGGATGCAGGACGGATCGTGGAACGGACCATGCCGGAGAAGCTGCGCCAGAGCACGCATCCGGCCACGCGTGTATTGGTGGAGGCCAGCGAACGGCTGCACGCGCCGGGAGTGGAGACCGCCGTATGATTCGCTACCTCGTCCGACGCGCCGGACACGGACTGCTGATGTTGTTTGGCGTCTCTATTCTGCTGTTTTTCTTGTTTCAGGCCGCGCCGGGAGATTTCCTCAGCGAGATCAAGGTCAACTCGCAGATCTCGGCGGACACCATTGCCAAGCTGCGCGTCCAATATGGTCTGGATCAGCCGATGCCTGTGCGTTACTGGCAGTGGCTGAAGTCTTCCGCCAAAGGCGAATTCGGATACTCTTTCGCTTACAACACCCCGGCCTCAACGCTGTTGTGGCCGCGCGCACGCAACACGCTGCTGCTGAGCGTTCCGGCGCTGTTGCTTTCGTGGCTCATTGCCGTGCCGCTGGGAGTGCTGGCGGCAGGATGGAAAGGGCGTTGGGCTGACCGTTTTTTCTCCGGCGGAACTTCAGCGCTGCTTGCGCTTCCCGATGTGCTGATCGCGCTTCTGGCGCTTCTGATCGCACTCAAGACTGGAATGTTTCCCGTGGGTGGAATGACGTCCGTCAATGCGCAGGACCAGGGTACCTGGGCATGGCTGCGCGATCTCGGCTGGCACATGGTGTTGCCAGTGGCAGCGTTAGTGGTCGGTTCATTGACGATTGTTCTTCGTCACGTGCGCGCCAGCGTAAGCGAAGTGATGGAATCTTCTTACATGCGCGCCGCTGAAGGACACGGGCTGCCGCGCCTCAAGCTGCTCTTCTGCTACGCATTGCCGGCGGCGGCCAACCCACTCATTTCATTGTTTGGTCTTTCCGTGGCATTGCTGTTGAGCGTTTCGCTTTTGATTGAAGTCGTAATGAGCTGGCCGGGAATGGGGCCG
>DATCAX010000638.1:0-4043 GCA_036512375.1 Candidatus Angelobacter sp.
GGAGCAAGCTTCAAGCTGCTGGTCAATGGTAAGGAAGCGTCTTCAAAGCAGATTGGGTCGAAGAGCACCATTGCAGACAAACAGCTTCAGGTCTGGGAATTTGTGGGTGTGAATCTTCAGCCGGGCAAGAACCTGATCGAAGTAAAAGAAACGGATCCGTTTGGTAATGAGCGCGGCACAGAAACGATCGAACTGGTTGCGCCGAGCAAGCTGGGCAAGCTCAGCCTCGACATACCCAAGACGCTGCACGCGGCTGACGGCAAGACCCCAGTTAAAGTCACGTTGCGGCTCACTGACGCCCAGGATGTTCCCGTAACGGTTCGCACCGCAGTCACACTGGAAGCGACCAATGGCGTGTGGCTGGTGAAGGACCTCAATCCAAACGAGCCGGGAACCCAGATCTTTGTTGAGAATGGCCGTGTTGACCTTGAATTGATGCCACCGATAGAGCCCGGTTCCAGCATGATCAAGGCAAGCAGCGGAGCCGCGAGTGTGGAAACCAAAGTAGAGTTCGTTCCGGAACTGCGCCCCATGATGGCCGTCGGGTTGGTAGAGTATCAGATCAACTTTGGCTCACGCGGCCAGAGTGCGGTCCAGCCCGCGCTCGATAGTACCTTCGAAAGCGAATTGCGTCTTTTCGGTTCCAGTTCCGGAAATAATTTTGATGCGGGCGGCCATGCTACTCTGCTACTGAAAGGCAAAATCAAGGGCGACAACCTGCTCACGTTGGCTTATGACTCGGACAAGACTACTGGTGAGCGGTTGTTCCGCGATATCCAGCCGGACCAGTTCTATCCTGTGTACGGTGACGCTTCAGTGCGCGGATACGATGCACAGTCCACAAGCAAAGCTTACGTCCGCATTGACCACGGCAAAACCTACTTGCTGTATGGAGACTATGTTACGTCCGATCCAGGTGTCAGCAACAGCCTCGGCAATTACAGCCGCAGCATGACGGGCGCAAAGCAGCATTTCGAAAATGACAAGGTCAGCCTGACCGGATTCGCATCGTATGATTCGCTTACCCAGCAAGTACAGGAATTCATTGCCAACGGCACTTCTGGACCGTTCACTCTGTCCAACCCAAACGGCGTAGAGAATAGCGAAAAGATTGAAGTTCTGGTGCGCGACCGCAATCAGCCGTCCGTCATTATTCAAATCACGCAGCTCTCGCGATTTTCTGACTATGAATTTGAACCTTTCACCGGTCAGCTCTTGCTGAAAGCGCCAATTCCAACCTTGGATTCGAATCTCAATCTGCTCTCAATCCGGGTTACCTATGAGGTCAATCAGGGCGGCGAGCGCTTCTGGGTAGGCGGCGGCACCGGCCAGGTAAAAGTCAACTCGATGCTGCAAATGGGCGGCACGCTTGTTCAGGACAGCAATCCTCAGGATCCCAACCGGCTCTTTGCCGTCAACAGCACTCTTAAGCTACCGATGAAGACGGCGCTCACCGCAGAGTTCGCGGGCACGCAGCATGATATTGAAGGAACCGGTCTAGGCTATCGCGTCGAACTTCAGCACGACGGAGACAAATTAAAGGGCAAAGCATATTTCAGCCGCACTGATCCTGAATTCAACAATCCAACTTCCGTCATCAACCAGGGACGAGGCGAATCCGGCGTAAAGACGAGCTATGCGCTCACCGGATCCACCCGATTGCTGGGAGAGTTTATTCGCACTGAAGACGTAGTCAATGCCGGTACCCGCCAGGGTGGAGAGCTCAGCCTGGAAAAGACTTTTCCGGGCAACATCCAGACACGGTTTGGCTACCGCCACGCTGAAGAGACCGCCGCACCGGCCAGCGCAAGCAGCGTTACTCCTGACATCATCGCACCGGCGCCATCTACGAGCAGCGCTATTACCCCAAATAGCCTGAATACCCTCTTCAGCAAATTGAGCGTGCAAATGCCGCACTTCACCAAAATGACTGCAACCGCCGAATACGAACAGGACATGGCTCAAAGTGACAAACGGGTGATGGCTTTAGGTGGCACCTATCAGCTGTGGGATAAGGGCAGAGTTTATTTCCGTCAGGAACTGATCTCATCACTCGGCGACGTATATTCCCTGAACTCGCTTCAGCATCGCAATACTACTCAGATAGGCGTCGAGAGTGCCTACTATAAAGATGCCCACGTTTTCAGCGAATATCGCATTCAGGACTTGAGCAATGGCCGTGAGGCTGAGACCGCCTTAGGTCTCCGCAACACCTGGCATTTTGCTAAGGGGCTGACCGGCAACACAAGCGTGGAAAGCATTCGCACATTGAATGGAACTGACGTGAACGCATTGGCGCTCACCGGAGGTGTAGAGTACACGGCCCACGAAAACTGGAAAGGTTCGGCCCGCATGGAGTGGCGGGGCAGTACCGCAACCGACAGCTTCTTGAGCACACTGGGGTTCGCCGCGCGCCTTAGTGATAGCTGGAGCTTTCTGGGCCGTAACATCCTTTCCAGCGTTACTACGAATGCAAGCAGCGGAAGCACCGGCGGCACGCTCTTCCAGGACCGGCTCCAGTTTGATTTCGCCTTGCGAGACACGCACAAGAACCGTTGGAATGCGCTCAACCTTTTCGAGCTCAAAGACAATCGCGACAATTCGCAGCCTCTCGCGGCTTCGCACAGCAAGACTGGAATTCTTGCGACCACAGCCAACTACCAGATCAGCGCTCCTCTGATTGTGTCTGGCCGTTACGCCATCCAGTGGAACGTGGCGGGCGGTTCAGCGGCAGTTCCGGGCGTCACCAGCGCTGCTACGATGCAACTGGCGGGCGGGCGGGCCACCTGGGACGTCACTCGCAAATGGGACTTTGGAGTGGCTGCCAGCTCGCTCAGCAGCCTGGGCATGGATTCGCGGCAGTACGGACTCGGTTTCGAAACTGGGTACCAGATTATTGGTAACATGTGGCTCTCCACCGGTTACAACTTTGTCGGCTTCGTTTCTGCTGACCTGGCCGGCGACAACGTGACTCGCCGCGGCGCTTTCATCCGCATGCGCTTCAAGTTCGATGAAAGCATTTTTGCTCCCCGTGCAAAGAAGTAACAATGCAGGCAAGAACAACAATTCGGCACAAACTGCGGTCTCCCGGCCACTCCGCATCCCGCTCGAAGCGTGGCCTGTCTTTGGCAAAATGCCTGCTCTCCCTGTTACTCATTCTCGTCTTCAGCATCACGGCAGTGGCTGACGTTCGCGACCAGGTATATTCCTTTGGTTTGGCGACAACGAATATCTACCAGATCAACGCCAACGGAACTGTCACGAACGTATTTACGAACTATGCCGGAGGCTCCCCTACGGCGAGTGCCGGCCAGCGTGCCAGTGACGGCATGATCTTCTTTGTTACGCAGGTGGCAAACGGCCAGGTGTATCGATGGAACCCCTCAACTCCCGCTACTGCTCCAGTATTACTAGGCACCACCGGCGCGGCTGTACCGTATATTCCGCGATTCGCATTTTCCGTGAGCGGTGTGCTGTATGCCGTGGACACGAATACTGCAAATCTCTACACCATTAATCAAAATACAGGCGCCGCCACCGTGGTGGCCGCGTTGAGCGGCGTGCCAACAAATCTCGGTGGGGACATTGGGTTTGGCCCGGATGGCGTGCTCTATATGGTTGCGGGCACAACGATCTACACTGTGCCTCTCACGGGCGGAGCCGTCACGAGCCTGGGAACGATCAGCGGCCTTGTCGGCGGCGCCTCAATTGTGGGAATGACTTTTGATTTCAACGGCAACATGCTGGTAGAAGATGACCAGGATCCAGCGCAGCTCTATACCGTCGCATTGCCTTCACGCGTGGCCACGGCATTTTCCGGCACCATGACGACATCGCAAGGTGACCTGGCCTCCGCCCCGCGTGTGAAAATTACTGGAACCATCTTTGAAGACGTGAATTACGGCGGTGGCGCCGGCCGAAGTCTAGTTGCTGCGTCGGGCGTAGTCAGGGCAACTGCCCGGGTTGAGTTGTACGACTCCGCTGGGACCTTTGTTACTTCCACCACCACAAACGCTTCCGGAGTCTACACATTAACGGGAGCG
>DATCAX010000639.1:0-2438 GCA_036512375.1 Candidatus Angelobacter sp.
AAAAACGCGCCAGCCCTGACGGTCAGACGACAAAGCTTCAAACAGATGCTGCGTGGCAAATGAATTAATGCGCGAAAGCCCACCGGTGGTCTGGTTGATTCCGTACACCTGAATTCCTTCGAAAGTGGAGGTCCCGGAAGGATTGCAAGAGACGAAAAGGTTTTTTCCCTGGGGATCAATGGCAATGTTCGTCGCAACGATATTGCTGTTGCATTTCTGGTCACTGATGTTCACCGCGGTGGCGGCGGCCGCTCCGAGTGAACCATCGGCGTTGCGGAGAACGGGCTGGATGATTTCAGCGCCATTTCCAGCGACCATCGCGAAAACCCAGCGTCCTTTGGGATCGACGGCGATTGGTCCATCACCGTCTCCAAAAGGTGATGGAAAGGAAAAGGGCGTGCCAATCTGCGTGAGAGAGCCATCGGCGTTTACGTGGAGTGCGTCCAGCACCGCGCTGAAGGTTGGGGTTTGTAGGCTGCCTTGCGCATAGATGGTGGTTCCAGGCACATCGTTCGCGATCTGCCCGTCAAGAAAAACGACGGAGCCAATCTGATCATAGGAATGGGAAAAGGTTAACGCGCCGGTGCTGGGCGTGATGGCGAATGTTTCCAGCCCGCATGCCGGGCACCCGCCACCGCTGGCGACCAGAAAATTTCCACCTGCGGTGGAAGCCAGGTAACCGGGCTGGTCATTCTGGAATGGCGATCCCCGGTAGGTGTAAGAGCTCCACTGGTGGTATTTAATTTGTAAATAGAAATGCTGCCGCCCAGTGTATTAGCGGCGTAAACGAAGGTTGATTGGGCTGAGACAACCGTAACAAGTCCAAAGGCGCAGACGAGGACGGAAAGAACAAATAAGCGAGAACGCATAAAGTAACACCCCTGTTTGGTTTCTAGCAATAAAGTGCGGGGGAACAGAGGCGCAAGCTGCTGCTTTCTAAACTGATGCGCTGACAGTGCGAGCTGTTGCTGCTCTTTTTTTACACTGTTTATTTGAGAGAGAATTCACAGAAACTTTACAGCTGCTATGGTTCTATCGTGAGGCGAGCATGGCTGGTGGCGGGCTTGGAGGTTCATTTTATGGCGAGGGCTAATGCAGATTCTGGCCCAAATCAGCCATTCCAGCTGGTTGAAAACCACCATTCTTTAATGGCTGAGCGCAAACAACAAAGTAGATTCAGCAGATAATTGCCAACATGGGTTGGCCCCTGAAGTGCATTAACCTTAGGCTTGAATTCATCACTACGCTTTATAAGTCGGACGATTTGGTCTGAAATCTTTTGCGGAGGCGACCTTGAAAGCATTGCAATTCTTCAGAAGCATCTTTAGCAGTAATGGTCGGGCCGTGGCTATGAAGGCTATCTTTGCGGGCCTGGCGGTAGTTTGCGCTGCGGCGCTTTCGGCAGACGCGCAAAACGGCGTCATGAGTCCGTATCAGGGAGAAGGTGACGGAGTCAGCGTGGGCGGGAAGTGGGTTGAGTTCCGCTCTGAAGATAAGATGACTGCCGATAAGAAGGTGCGCTTTGAGCTGCTATCGGACAATTACCTGAGTCTGAGCCCGGACTACAAGCCACGCATCGAACTGGTCTGCAGCAATCGCAAGTACAGTTACGCCGACTTCAATCCCGGCATGCCGCTGGGCCCGCCGAACCGTCCCGGCATCTGGGGACAGCCGCAGATCGAGGTCCTGGTCCGCGTTGACGACACGCATCACTCCCATGGCTGGAACTGGATTCGTGGCCGCTTCCTCTCCATGGACAAAGGCACCACGCGCGAGTTGATTGGAGCGCACATCTTCAAAGTCGAAATCCCAGGACGCAGAGGCCCGGAAATCGCGGAATTCTCACCTGCCGGACTTGATCTGGCCAAGGTTAAGCAGGATTGCGATCTGAATCCGAAGAAGCCGAGCAAGAACTAAGCTCCATGTCCGGCGGCCGGAAAAATCGGGTGGTGCAGCTCCCGCTGCCCGTAATTCATTGCGCAATCTAAAATGTATCGTCTCCTTACGTTGTCTCTTAAGTGCACGCTCAGCCTCCAAGCGGTATTTATGAAACCTGATCTGGCATTCAAAGCCGGAAAAAGACCGGGGTGCGCGATATCGCGGTATACTTACAGGTGGGGTGGTTACCACCTTCTCCTCTTTCAGGTCCTCTGAACTAAGCAGTCCATCCTGAAGTTTTCTTCCACTTAGCCCGGATAAAAAGGGCACAAACCATGGCTTTTGAAGCTATCCTGGACGAAGTTGACCAACTTCACAGCGTCAGCGCACGCCTGGAAGGGCTGGCGGAACTGCATCCGCCGGTGTCAGAAGCGCTTTTAAGGATCGCGGGAAATGTTCGCAGCACCGCTGCGCTATTGGCGGTTGTGGTGGCTACAAAGCTGCACAGGGCTGATGGGAATGCTTTTCCCGGTTCAGAGACACCGCCGCTTTAGCGCCTT
>DATCAX010000640.1:0-3232 GCA_036512375.1 Candidatus Angelobacter sp.
TGCGGCAGGTGTCTGGAGTAGGTCCTGTCACCGCACTTGCCTACGTATTGACACTGGAAACACCGAAGCGTTTTGCCAGGAGTCGCGATGTGGGCCCGTACCTGGGACTTGTGCCCAAGCAGGAAGATTCCGGAGACATCCAGCCGCAATTGGGCATCAGCAAGGCTGGAGACAGGATGCTGCGCAGGCTGCTGGTGGGAAGCGCGCACTACATCCTCGGACCGTTTGGTCCAGACACCGATTTACGACGATTCGGGATGCGGCTGTGCGAGCGCGGCGGAAAGAACGCCAAGAAACGAGCGGCCGTCGCAGTAGCACGAAAATTAGCCGTTTTACTGCATCGGCTTTGGGCAAGCGGCGAGGTCCATGAGCCTCTCCGCCAGAGCACCCTCACGAAGATACCGCACGACGTTGCTGCGTAGTTTTGCATGATGGTTGAGGAATAGAAATCGGTTTTGATCGCTTGAGAAAGACAATCTGTTTTCGGAAGGGATATTGGCAACGACATCCACCGCCTTGTTCGGGTGACTGCGGTTAACCGGCCGATCCTTGGAGATCGTCGATTAGATTGCAGCACCCCAACAACCCGAGTTCATCACCCCGGTGATGGACTCGGGCTTGAAATCGGACCCCAAATTGCACCGGACCCAAAGCGGCCCATTCAGAGTGCGGATAGAAGCCCGGCGATGTGGGTGGCGCCAATACCAATTCGAGAGCGATTGTCAAAGAAGCGAATGAAACCAAGTTCCGTTCCGCAAAATCGGGCAAGGGCACTTCACCCTAATATGGAACGAAGCTGAACCAAGAACGTGTTCCGCTTCGTTCCCGCTTCAAGTGTCTGAGCGGCGGTAGACACCGTCAAGGGTCAAGATGAACGCCAAAAAACGGCGCCCTTGACAGTGTCCACCGCCACTCCCGGAATCGCTGCGTTGCTGAGACTAGGACGGCCGCCACGTCGGCCTTGACTTTTATGACCTTCTCATAGAAGCGGGTTAAGGGGTTGGCGGGCGGCGGTTGATTTCGGTTTGCTGTTCACAAAATTCAGTTCGGGTAGAACCTTCACCTCAGACTCGCAGGTTGCGAACGAATTCCGCTGATTCTCTTATTGCCGTTCGGCCTCGTTCCAAAATGCCGAGCATCGCGGCGAAGCCGTGAATCATTCCCGGATACCGAATCGCGGTTACCTCTGTCCCAGCTTGCCTGAGCCGCTCTGCATAGGCTTCGCCCTCGTCGCGCAAGGGATCAAACTCTGCCGTGACGACCAGCGCCAGCGGCAGACCGCCCAGGTCCCTGGCCAGCAACGGCGAGGCTTCTGGATTGCGCGCATCGTCGGCGGTGCCCAGATAATGACCGGCGAACCATTGCATTGCAGAGCGCCTGAGGCTGTAATCTTCGGCGAACTCCAGATACGAAGCAGTGTCAAAGGTACTGAGGTCGGCGATGGGGTACAACAGAATCTGCGCTGCCAACGCGGGTCCGCCCGCATCGCGGCAGCGCATGGCCACGACCGTTGCCAGGGTGCCCCCGGCGCTGTCGCCGCCCACGGCAATCTTCCTGGCGTCGATGCCAAGCTTCTGAGCATTCTCCGCAATCCAAACTGTGGCCGCATGCGCGTCTTCAACCGCAGCCGGAAACTTGTTTTCCGGAGCCAGTCGGTAACCCACCGCAATGACCACCGCATCCGAGTCCTTTGCGATCGCGCGGCACAGTGAATCGTGCGTGTCCAGATCGCCGATGACATAGCCGCCGCCATGAAAATACACCAGCCCACTGCGCAATCCGCCCAACTGGTTCGCGTAAACGCGCGCCGGAATGGGACCGGCCGGCCCTGGGATGAGCAACTCTTCTACGCGCCCCAGCACGGCAGGCGGGCCGCTCTGCTTTTTGAATCCTTCCGCGCGGATACGGCGAGCCTCGGCAACGCTCAGGCTTTCAATCGGCGGCGCCGCCAGCGCGTCGTTGATCTCAAGCAAGATGCGCACTTTGGGGTCCAGCCGCTCACTCCGCCTGACTGCTTCAGACAAGGAAATCCTCCATTACATTTTGAGATTCGAAAATCATCCGGTGCTGTCTTGCAAGCGGCATGGGTTTACCCACAAAGCACCGGACCAGCTTACTTTTCAGGTGTGCATTCGCTTGCGCACCTGATATAGATGAATAAGCAGTTTCCCCGTTTCCTGTTTTCTGCCGTACATTCTAAATCGACAAGGCAGGTCCCATGTCTGACCCGGCAGTCGTGTGTACCCTCTCTCTGGAAATTGAACGCAAGGGCGATGTTGCCCTGGTGCGATGCCATGGCAAATTGATTGCGGAAGTTAGCGGTAATTTCTACGCCCGCATCCGCAAGTTGATGCCGGAGCACAAGCGAATCGTGCTCGACCTGACCGACCTGATCCACATGGACAGTATGGGCCTGGGCGCGCTGGTGCGCCTGGTGGTTTCAGCCAAGTCGAATGGTTGCAGCCTGGAACTGGTCAACCTGGGCAAGCGCGTTCGGCAGCTACTGGGAATCACGAACCTGCTGGGGATTTTCACGATCATCGGGGAATCGGGGATTACGCTGGGGTTCTGAGCGTTGCCAGCTTTCAGCTATCAGTTCTCAGTTTTCAGTTCTCAGTTTTCAGGTGGGTCCGAAATGATGGTGTGAGGATGGCCTGGGAACGAAAAACGAATGATTGAGGTCAGTGGCCTCCCACTCTTCCGCGATGAAACTGCGAAAGGATGGGGCACCCAGCTCCTCTGGTTGGGACGGATTGAAAAGCAACCGCAGGTCTTTCGACTCCGCTACGCGATGCTTAAGATGACAGCTCTAACGTGAAGGCATTCAAGGGCAGAGAGATCGTCCTTGGTCCTTGTCGACTATTCGCTGTTCCCTGCTTTCCACGTTCCGGAGTACAATTGGCCAAGTCCCGAAGACCGAAGCTGGATGCGGGCCTCGGCGCTTCCCTTCTGCTGTCCAGTCAAACCTGAGAGGTGGGCCTAACCATGAAGATGAGTTGCTCCCGTAGAGATTTTCTTGGCGCCATGGGAATGGCTGCCGGCGCATACATTGCGAAACCATCGTTGCTCTCAGCCGAGCGCGCTCCGGCAAGCCCTGTGGCCATCGGAATTTGCCCGGAATATAACCGCCAGGTGGTGGATGTACTTTCCACCATGTTCGACCAGCTTGGCGGGCTGCAAAAGCTGGTCGGTGGAAAGACTGTCGCGATCAAACTGAACATGACCAGCGTGC
>DATCAX010000641.1:0-7044 GCA_036512375.1 Candidatus Angelobacter sp.
AAGCGCCGCCGGTAACATCCTGCGGCGAGACGCGCGAACTGGCCGGCGTAAGCTGCGGACACTGGCCGGCGATCCGCGCCGATTGTAGATATGCTTCGCCGCACATGATGGCGGTAACGCAGGCAGCGTAGTCGCGGCCGGCGTCAGAGTCGTAAGGCAGGCCGCTGGCCATGAGCAGTGCGCCCAGGTTGGCATAGCCCAGGCCCAGCGGACGATAGTCATGCGAGTTGCGCGCAATCGCTTCGGTCGGATAGCCGGCATTGTCGACGAGAATTTCCTGCGCTGTGATCATCACGTCAACGGCGTGGCGATAAGAAGGCACATCAAACTCGCCATTCGACTTGAGGAACTTCATCAGGTTGAGCGACGACAGGTTGCACGCCGAATCGTCCAGGAACATGTATTCGCTGCAAGGATTGCTGGCGTTGATGCGGTCCGTATTTTTGGACGTATGCCACTTGTTGATCGTCGTGTCGTACTGCATGCCGGGGTCGCCGCACTGCCACGTGGCTTGCGCGATCTTGTTCATCAGGTCGCGGGCTTTGTAGGTCTTCATTACCTGCTTGCCCTTGACAGAGCGGGTGGAAAATTCGCCGTCACATTCCACCGCAGACATAAATTCGTCGGTCACGCGCACGGAGTTGTTGGCATTCTGGAAGAAGATGGAGCTGTAAGCGTCGGAGTCAGGCGACGAGCCGTCATAACCCATCTCAATCAGCGCCCATGCCTTGGCTTCTTCTTTGGCTTTGCATTCGATGAAGTCCACGACGTCCGGATGATCAACGTTCAAGATGACCATCTTGGCTGCGCGACGCGTCTTGCCACCGGACTTGATCACGCCCGCAAAAGCGTCAAAGCCTTTCATGAAGCTGAGCGGACCAGAGGCCGATCCACCGCCGGAAAGTTCTTCCGTGGAGCCGCGCAACGCGGAAAGATTGGTTCCGGTGCCGCTGCCCCACTTGAACAACATGCCTTCGGTCTTGGCCAAAGTCAGAATGGAATCAAGCGAATCTTTCACCGAATTGATGAAGCACGCCGAGCACTGCGGCGCTTTATAGCCAGTGGTCGAAAATTCAACTGTGCCTTTTTCAATGTTCCAGTGCCAGTTCTGCGCGTCAGAGAGCGGCTCCAGCCGGTCACAGCCAACATTGAACCACACCGGCGAATTGAACGCCGCCTTCTGCTGGACAAGGATGTGCACCAGTTCATCGTGGAACGTGTCGCGGTCTTCAGCGGTAGCGAAGTAGCCCTGCTGCCAGCCCCAGTCGCGGATCGACTCAGCCACGCGCTGAATCAACTGGCGGACACCGGTTTCGCGCTGCGGCGTGTTCAACGTGCCGTGCAGATATTTGCTGGCCACAATATTGATGGCAGTCATTGACCAGTCTTTGGGCGACTCAACATTGCGTTGCTCAAAAATGCTGTTGCCCTTGGCGTCTGTGATGCTCGCCGTGCGCAGTTCCCATTCCACTTCGTCGTAGGGCGAAATGCCGGTGCGCGTGAAATAACGCGGGAATTTCAGTCCGGGAGCCGTTTGTCCCGCTTGTCCCGAAGCCGGCTGCTGTGTTTGTGTTTTTGTATTTTCCTTCATTGCCTTGGTGCCTGCTTCCGCCATCTCATCTTCTCCGATTCGCTTTAATGTCCGCGATGTTGCATGGCACGAGTTTGCCCGTGCGCGATCTGTTGTCCCTGCCGCTTGTCCTAGAATCCTGCCGGAACCGCCTTGCCAAGCTTGATGCCGTGGGTCACGCGATCCACCGCGCGTTCCGCCACCGTCTTCATTTCAAGGGCTCCGCAACGCTGCGCTGCTTCGCCCTCATGCTGCGCTTGCGCGGTACGGCGCTCGCTACGCATTTCACCCGTTTCTCCGGCCAAGAAAGTGTCGGCCGGCTTCTCCGCGGCCATGGGCTTTTGCTCCGCCGCCACCGTCGGCTTCTGCTCAAATATTTGTGACGCTACTTCTCTTTGCGCGCTCAGCCAATTCTTAAGCGCCGTGGCTGCCGTCCGTCGATCAGCAATGCCCGGAGCAATGGCATAGCGCACATAGACTTTTACCTGCGCCATCTTCTCGCGCCACGGACTGCCGGCGGCAAACAGCCGGCTCATCGCCCGGGAAAGATCATCCGCTTCGGCGACCTCAAAGACCGCCAGCATGCGGCGTGACTGCGGTTCTGCTGCCTGCACAACTTCTTCCGCCAGGGCAAACACCCCTGGCTGGCTGGGAACCAATAGCAGTCCAAAGCTTGATTCGCAATGGAACCAACGTGACCAGTTCATCTCCATACGTCTTTCTCCCCCAAAGCACGGTTAAGCAGCACCGGTGAGCCGGTGACGCGCAAACAAAATTATGAAGTTCACCGCGATTATTGTTTCCGGCGCCACCTCTGACGCCGAGTGTCTTTAGTATGTCTGTGACCCGGTTCTGACTTGCTGCGGGTCCGGCCAGAACAACCTTGGTGTTGGAAACTTACGCCTGTATATAGTGCGTGTCAAGAGTCTTATACAATCTATTGTACCTTAGCCGTCAAAACCTTCCAAGCGGCCCAAGTAGCTTGTTTCCCATCTTTTACCGGAATAAGCCCAGGATTAGGCGGTTTCTCCCTTTGATACCTCAAGAACTTTTATCCACAAGCAAACCTCGCCGCTGACGCCTGGCGCGATCAAAGTGGAATTTTGGGCTGGTGGAAAACTCCGGAACAAGTGGCTTGCAACTGGTATTTCGAATCTACGCGCTGCCGTAGCGTAGGGTCAATGCCGCAGAATGGTGCAGCGCTGTGGATTTGGTGGAAAAGAAGCTTAAATTCGGCGTGGTCTTCAGAAGACTGAATCACCAATCCGGCAGCAGTAACCACCGGGGGGATACGTGCATCTATATAAAACAGGTATGAGACTAGAAATAGAGACAAAAAACAGGCCGCAGGATAAGTCGCGGCTCAATAGGCTGGTTTTTGGTGTGGCCCTTTTGTGGCTGGCCACGTCGCTGCTGCTGCTGGTGCTTTACCGGATCGGCTCTGCGCATGGCGAGCATCCCCGCCAGGATTCACACCAGCAGTTTGCCCACCTGGTGCGTCCTGCGGCGGCCCGTGCTTCCTTTATATATTGATCCTGCACTCTTTCTGATCAAATGTGGATGTTGCCCAAGGCGACAACACGCAATAGCTATTGCGTGTAAAAAGGTGAGGGAACTGCTTTTGTAAACACACATGGCCCCTGTGCCTGCCACAGCGACTGCGGAGTCTGATAGATTCCACTCAGAGCTGGCACAAAATGACGGTGGCCTACGAGCAGGAGATTCCGGGAACAATTCTCTCCGTGCGTGTGCAGCGCGGCGGTCTGGAACTGGTGGAGCAAATCGCTGACCGGTGGCAGTGCCTCTGCGATGAATCGCGCGAAGAAGAAGTGTTTTATCGTCCGGAATGGGCACAAGCCTACTTACACGCGTTCGATTCTAAGGCTCACGTCATTGTGATCTCTGCCTGGGCGGGTGAGCGGTTGAGGGGCATTTTGCCGCTGGTACGCGGACGGGCTGTAGTAGCTGGGTTCCCAATCGTCAAGCTGACCTTACCAGCGAATGTACATTCATTGCGCGCCAGCCTCACCGTTTGTCCGGGCGAAGAAGGCGAAGCCGCGCTCAAAGCTCTCTGGCGGGCCGCAAGAAGCATGCCTCACTGGGACATGATCGACGTTGCCAATGTGGTGGAAGGCAGCGGGCTTGATCGACTGGTGGCATTGGCGCGGTCAGAGGGACATCGAACCGCGAGGAAACGCACTTCACAAACCTTATACCTGCCGATCAGAGCCTCCGCGTCGGACAAGCCAGTGAATCAGACACCCTGGCTGGCCGGTACGCGGCCCAAGTTCCGCTCGCACCTGAGGCGGGCGAAGCGTCAACTCGAAGACCAGGGAACGCTCGCGCTCAAGCATTTCAATTCCCCCGATCCGGAAGTGCTGGAAAAGTTCTACACTCTGGAAGCCTCCGGCTGGAAGGGCGCGGAAGGCACAGCTATTAATTGCGATCCACGCACACGACAGTTTTATGACGCGATCGCGCAGGCGGCGGCGCGCGATGGTTATCTCTCGCTGGATTTTCTGGAGCTGAATGGCAAGCCGATCGCCGGGCATTTCGGTTTCAATCTGCGTGGCCGATATTTTCTGGCCAAGGCCGGCTATGACGAAGCGTTTCGCCGGCACGGCCCGGGACAGCTGCTGGTGAACGAGATCCTGAATGAGACACCGCAACGCGGGCTGCGCGAGTTCGACTTCGTCGGGCCAGCCACATGGGACGAAAGCCGCTGGGCTTCGGAGCGGCGCACCAACTATCGAGTTTTCATCTTTCGCAAAAGTTTTTACGGCGCGTTGCTGCACGCTGTTCGAATCTCCGCCCGGGAAGCGGTACGTGCGCTGCTGGGACGTCACGAAGATGAAAACGTACCAATGGAACTGAAATCAAAACCGCAGGGCAGCGAAAAAGAATCTGGAGCGGATGCCGAGAGCAAATAATATGGCCTCGCAACTGGACATTTCGCCGGTCTTTGTGGAAGGCCTGGATATCTCCGCTTACGGCATCACCCGCAGCGTGGGGAGGTACGGCGTTCCAGTCTATGCGCTGAATGACAAGCTGCGCGATCCCCTGCGCTATTCAAAATATGTCCGCGAATGTTTTGTTTATCCCGACGATCCCAGCCAGCCGCGGGCCTATGCCGGTGACAGCGTGGCCAATGAAGACGTCTTGTGCCGGCTGATGCTGGAGTGGGGTGCGCGCTTTGAGCAAAAGCCGGTGTTGTTCGCGACCTCAGACTGGTTTGCGCGCTTTCTTTCCCACCGGCAGGAACAGTTGAAAGACCGCTTTCTGTTTCACTGGGTGGCGCCGGAGTTATTTAAAACGATCGTGGACAAGGGAAGCATGGTCCGCTTCTGCGAGCAGAAAGGATTGAAAGTTCCGCGCACGCACATTACGCGGCCGGAAGACGATATGGCGCAGGTGGCGCGGGCATTTGTTTATCCGTCCCTGATTAAGCCCATACATCGTTACACCGCGGGCTTTCCGGTAGAGTCAGCCAAGGTGCTGGTGGCGAAGACGGCGCAGGAAGCGCAGGATTTTTTTGCCCGATATCCGCAGATGAAGGGCGCCACGCTGATGCAGGAATTGATTGAAGGGGGCGACGATCAGGTGTTCCAGTACACAGCGCTGGTCAACACCCAGGGGGAGATTGAGGCTTATTCAACCGTGCGCAAGCTGCGGCAATATCCTGCGGGTTTCGGCAGCATGTGCTACGGGCAGACGGAGTACAACGAAGCCCTGACGCTGGTGGGACGCGAACTGATTCTTGCTCTGGGCTATCGCGGACTGGGCTCGCTGGAATTCAAATACCGCCACAAGGACGGCGGATACTACTTCATAGAGATGAACACGCGGCTGCCATGGTACAACGGCATCTTCGCCGACGCAGGAGTGAACCTGCCCTATCTCGCATATCTCGATCTCGCCGGGAAGGCTTCCGTCCAGCACGCGGCCGGCTTCGCTCCGCCGCAACAGCGTGACGGCACAACCTGGCTGGGATATCACAACTATGCCGGCCGGTTTCGGGAGACCCGGAGTAAACATCCCATCAGCCGGATAACTTTTCTCAGCCATGTGGCGCGAGCGAAATCCTATGCCTGGTGGAACACGTCGGACCCGAAACCGTTTCTGGCTTCGGGCATTCTGGCAGCGCGGCGAATGGCCGGCAGAGTCCTGCGGAAAGCGGGATTGCGGTAATGCTTTGTGCGGCGAACGGCGTGGAATCCCATGTTTCTTTAAAAGGTATTCTTATTGGCGCTTCGCTTAGGCTACCGCGTCAGGCTAAGCGCTCAAAGCCGAGCAGCAAAACTTACGGATTCTGCATCCAAATTATCATCGGAGTGTGCCAGCTACGGGGGGTCAATCCTTACTTTCCCCATGGAGTGACCCGTATATCGGGGCCGAACCAAGAATGCCGAATTTTTCACCTTCCAGAGACAGCGACAAAGAAGCCGCCGCTGAACGCACAGCGTCAGCAGAAGCGTTGCGGGCGAGCGAGGAACGCTTTCGCGCCATCGTTGAGACCACGCCTGAATGCGTGAAGGTGGTGGCCCCGGACGGTACGTTGTTGCACATGAATTCGGCCGGTTTAACCATGGTAGGGGCCGATTCTGCAGACATGGCGATCGGCAAGAATGTCTATGACCTGATTGCCAAGGAAGACCGGCAACACTTTCGTGACTTCAATGAAAGAGTATGCCGAGGCGAAAAGGGGTCACTGGAATTCGATATTGTGGGGCTGACCGGCGTACGGCGGCACATGGAAACCCACGGGGCGCCGCTCAAAAACGCCGACGGCACGGTAGTGCAACTGGCGGTAACACGCGACATTACTCAACGCAACGAGGCCGAAAAAAACCAACGGCGTCTGGCAGCCATTATTGAATCTTCCCAGGACGCAATCGCCAGCAAGGACCTGGAAGGCATCATTACGAGCTGGAATAAGAGCGCGGAAAAGCTTTTTGGGTACAAGGCGGAGGAGATTATTGGCCGCCCGGTGACGCTGATCATTCCGCAGGAACTGCACGATGACGAGCCTCTGATTTTAAGCAAGATCAAGGCGGGTGAGCGGATCGAACATTTTCAGACCGTGCGCCTGCGCAAGGATGGCCGGCGCATCGATGTCTCCCTGACAGTGTCCCCGATACGGGATGATAGGGGAAAAATCATTGGCGCGGCAAAGATTGTTCGGGACATCACACGGCAAAAGAAGCTCGAGGACGCCGCGCGCCGCCTGGCCGCGATCGTAGAATCTTCCGACGACGCAATCGCCAGCAAAGACATGAACGGAATCATCACCAGCTGGAACCGAAGCGCAGAGAGATTGTTTGGTTACCGGGCGGAAGAGATTATCGGCAGGCCAGTTACGGTGATCATTCCGCCGGAGCTGCGCCACGACGAGCACATGATCCTGAGCAAAATACGAAAGGGTGAAAAGATCGACCACTTCGAGACCATTCGAGTACACAAAAACGGCGAGAGAG
>DATCAX010000642.1:0-4644 GCA_036512375.1 Candidatus Angelobacter sp.
TCACCGAAACCACGCCAAACGTTCGGTCACCCTGGCGCTGGAGGGAGGCATAGTTGGCAAAGACGGGGTAAATCTCTCCATCGATGCCAGCCTGGATTTTGTAGACCGGAGAGAGCTGCCGAACCGGGGCTGGTGGACGAAGATCGCCGCGGTCTGCGCCAGCATCCCCTGCGAAGGAATGAGGCGCTAGGGACAGGCCCAGCAAAAGCGCTGCGCAGATGCCCGATGTTTTCAGAGAAAGCATGCCTTATTGAGAATAGAAGCAGGGATCCAGAAAACAATCGAGCTTACGCCTTAAAAAGCCTTAGAAGTAGGGCCTGATGACTTTAGGTCTCTGTACGTGCTGTCAGTTGGAATTTGCCCTATCCATCCAAAACTGCTGCTGCTTCATCCAACTGAGGGTAATTAAACAATCATATGGCAGTTGGCAGGTCATGAAGGGCACTCTTATCTCTATTTCTAATGCAATTTTCTCTGGCAGAGTTCCAGTTCTGAGCCGGCGCAGCCGGGTTCAGAACATGGCGCCCCGGATGCGGCGGACGGCAGATTTTCGGGCCATAGCCTTACTGGTGATGGCCATGTTGTCATTGGCGTTGTTGACCAGCGCAACGGGCTGTGCGGCCAAGATCAACCCTCGGGAGTCTCTGGCGGCGCAAGGACGGGCGCCCGAAGGCAGCCCCAGACTGCTGGCTATTTATCAACCGTGGTTCGGGCAGAAAGAGCATATTAACGTCGGCTATTCCTGCCATGATCCCAACGTGCTGCGGCAGCAGATCGTAAAGGCCAAGGAACTGAACATCAGCGGGTTTGTGGTGAACTGGTACGGCCCCCGCAAGGAGTTTGAAGATCAGGCATACGGGCTGATGCAGCAAGCCGCCAGCGCCGACCCCAGCTTTAAAGTGGCGGCGCAGTATGACGAAGCTGTTGACCATCCGGGGTATGACACGGACGCCGTGATCGTGGACCTGCAATATCTTTATGATCGCTATATCGGCGCGGAAGCAGGCCCCTCACGCAGCGCCTACCTGCGCTACAACGGGCGGCCGGTGATCTTTATTTTTCCCAAAGAATCAAACACAGACTGGAACCGGATACGGCAGGTCACCAAGTCATGGTCCGATCCTCCGCTGCTGATTTACAAGGACATGAGCGACAAATATCCGGACGCATTTGACGGATATTACGCATGGGTGCAGCCGGGCAAAGATGGCTGGGCGCGCGACGGCAGCAACTACGGCGAAGATTACCTGAACTATTTTTATCGCAACATGCAGGAGCACCATCCGGACAAAATGGCGGTGGGAGCGGTGTGGCCGGGCTTTGACGACACCAAGGCGTCCTGGAGCCGAAACCGGCACATCGCGTATCGGTGTGGCAAGACGTTTGAGGACGTGCTGCGGGTCTTTCGCAAATATTATGGATCGCAGAATGCGACCCCGTATCTTCTGGTGGAAACATGGAACGATTATGAGGAAGGCACCGACGTGGAACGAACCATAGGTCACTGCGGCGGCAACAGCGGAATGAGCAGCGTGGGAGCGGGACAGCAGTAGAATGGTGGGGGCAGTTCTGAGACGCAGCAATGCTGCGTCTCTACGTCGGATTTTTGTCGCGCCCTAAGAGCGATGTAGCGTCTATCACATTTGATTTTTCAGGAGCAGGGCAACGCTCTTGATTGGTGAGAGGAAATTATGCGGGCATTGGTGACAGGCGGAGCGGGATTTGTGGGATCGCATCTTTGCGATGCGCTGCTGGCCGAAGGCAACGACGTGGTGTGCGTGGATAACCTGCTGACGGGCAGGATGCGCAATATTGCCCATTTGAAGAATGAGTCGCGCTTTGAGTTTGTGGAACGGGACGTGAATGAGCCTTACGATGTGGGCCTCGTGGATTACGTCTTCCACTTTGCCTCGCCGGCGAGCCCCGTGGACTACATGAAACACGGGATTGAGACACTGAAAGTGGGCTCACTCGGGTCTTTTCATTCGCTCGACCTGGCAAAGAAATATGGCGCGAAGTATATGGTCGCATCGACCTCAGAGTGTTATGGCGATCCGCTGGAGCACCCGCAGAGAGAGACATACTGGGGCAACGTGAACTCGATTGGTCCGCGCTCCGTGTACGACGAATCCAAACGCTTTGCTGAAGCAGCAACCATGGCTTACCACCGCTACCACAAGGTGGACACACGCATTCTGCGCATCTTCAATACCTACGGACCGCGGCTGCAGTTAAACGACGGCCGCGTGATTTCCAACTTCATGAAGCAGGCGCTGCGGTCAGAGCCGCTTACCGTGTATGGCGACGGCAAGCAGACACGCAGCTTCTGCTACGTGAGCGACGAAGTGGATGGGATACTGAAGCTCTCACGTTGCGATGAGCACGATCCGGTAAACATCGGAAACCCGGTGGAGTTCACGATTCTGGAGTGTGCACAGCTTGTCCTGAAGGTCACTGGGTCGAGCAGTCCAATTGTCTATGAGGCGCTGCCACAGGACGATCCTAAACAGCGGCGTCCGGACATCAGCAAAGCACAGCGGCTGCTTTCCTGGGAGCCAAAGATTGACCTTGAGGCCGGCCTGAAACTCTCAATAACCTACTTTAAGCAGGCGATCCAGCTGGAACAAACTGAGCACGCGGCAAAACGGCAGGCAGTGGTGGTCTAAAAAACCCCGGGCGGCACAACCCTGGCTCTAAGGGGTAACTCTTAGATGGATAAGGTCTTTATCTGGTGGCTAGGGAAATAGTAACTATTTAGTTCACAAGGGGTTCGACCCGCTGTAAAATACCTTAGAGATAAGGTATTTTCCGGTTACCTTAATAGTAAAATGACCGGGAACGGCCACCTCGTCAATACAAGTTTCAGGGAAGTGCCAGTGACAGCCGTACCGCCGTTCAAGGAATCGTCCCGGGAGTTAATCGCCGAAGTTGCGCGCGCTCTAGAGCCTTATTTTCCAGACATCACAAACAAGTGGCGTGACCAACTGACCAGCGAATTCGGCTTTGATGGCCGTACGCTGGCCGCAGTAGAACGCCTGACCCTGGCGGCGGGATGCTCTTATTTCTGCCACAACGATTACCCCGGCTTCCATGAAAATTTGCAGTACTTTGGCACGCGGCTTTCCAAGCTCCAGGTGGACACGCGCGCCGTGGCGCGAGCGCTGGAACTTTACCAATCCTGCTGCGAACCTTATATAGCGGGGCTATTTCCTGAGCGTGAAGCCGAAGCCAAAGCAGCGCTGGAAATGCTTTCGTCAGTTTCATTTGTGATTATTTCTGGCGCGTATTTTGATTCCAAGACTCTGGAATCCTCTGCTCTGCTCCGCCTGTTGGATGCCGAGTTGGCTTCAGCCGACTTGAGCGCTCTGCTGGGAAAAGTATTGGACATCACCACCCAGACATTCCAGGCTTCGCTGGGCATCATTCTTTTGTGCGATTCCGAAATTGGCGCGTTGCGCATCTCCGCTTCAGTGGGTATGGACGTGGAAGTGCCGGAAGATTTCAAGGTTGAACTGGGCAGCGGCTTTTCCGGCAAGATCGCCCTGAATGGCGAGCCGGAGATGATTTTAGATACGAATGTGGATACCGGCACGCTGCGACCGCTGACACGCACAAAAGCCAAGTCTCTGTGGGGCGTGCCGCTCAAAGCTGACGGCGAAACCATTGGCGTGATGGTGATTGGCTTTCCCAAACCCTACGAATGGCTGCCGACAGAGCGCGAATTAATGCGCGCGATTGGCGACCGCACGGCGCTGGCTATTGAACGCGCGCGCATGACCGACGCGTTGCGCGAGCGCGAACAGAGAATCGCGGAACTCTCAGGACATTTGTTGCGCGCACAGGAAGAAGAGCGCAAACGCATCAGTCGCGAATTGCATGACGAAACCGGACAGGCGCTGATGGTGATCCGGCTCTACCTGGGAATGATGGAATCCGGAAACACCACGAAATCTGTGCGCGGCAAGATCCGCGAGACCGTGGATGTGGTGGACCGCACGATTGAAGGCATAAGAAGAATTATTGGCAAGCTTTCTCCACTGGTGTTGCAGGAACTGGGACTGGTGGCGGCGATCCGCAAGGAAGCCAAGGATTTTGCGCGGAACACGGGCGTGAAAGCGCGCGTGCTGATCGCGGAAAACGTAGGGCGACTAGCGTCGGGTACGGAACAGGCAATTTATCGCGTGGTGCAGGAAGCGCTGCACAACGTGGCTAAACACGCCCAGGCAAAGAACGTCACGGTGCAACTGGAGCGTGCGGACGAGTTGGTGCAAGTGGTGGTGGAAGACGATGGCGTTGGAATCCAGTCGCGCAGCAGCAACTCTCGCGACCACTCTTTTGGGCTGGCCGGAATCAAAGAGAGAGTATCAATGTTGGGCGGGACTTCACGCGTGATCTCGACCAAAGGGAACGGCACGCGACTTGAAATCAGTGTGCCTGCGGGCGAAGAAAAGCAAGTTGTAGATCGTCCGCTGGCGCAGGCGGCACATGCAGTACAAAGGCCGAATTAAAGAAAAGGACACTCCCCCATGCCGAAAATTAAATGTTTACTCGTAGATGACCACACGCTGTTTCGCCAGGGCGTACGGCGACTGCTGGAAAGCGAAAGTGATTTTGAAGTCGTGGGCGAAGCGGCCGACGGCGGTG
>DATCAX010000643.1:0-4731 GCA_036512375.1 Candidatus Angelobacter sp.
TGCCCGACGGAACTGCGCTCGACTTCCTTGCCGGCCTCAAGCATCTGAATCTTCCACTGAAGTGCATTGTGCTTACCGGCCACGGCTCAATTGACCTGGCGGTCAGGGCGATCAAAGATGGCGCCGACCAGTTCCTGACCAAGCCGGTGCAATTTTCCGCGCTGATCGCCGCGGTACGCATGTGCCTGCAAACCCAGCAGCACCAGCGCAAACAACTGGCGCGCAAGATGGTCCGCCCGCGTTATGACAAAGATCCTTTCCAGGGTACCAGCGCGCTCATAAGGAACCTGGCGCAGGAGGCGCGCAAGATCGTCAATACCGAGCGCCCTATTCTGCTTCAGGGCGAAACAGGAACGGGTAAAGGTGTGTTGGCGCAGTGGCTTCACAAGAATGGGCCTCGCGCTGAAGAGCCACTGGTGGATGTAAATTGCGCCGGCTTGTCCAAAGATCTTCTGGAATCGGAACTTTTTGGTTACGAGAAAGGCGCTTTCACCGGCGCCGTGGGAAGCAAGCAAGGTCTGGTGGAGGCGGCGCACAAAGGTATCCTTTTTCTGGATGAACTGGGCGAGATGGACCTGATGGTGCAGCCTAAGCTGCTGAAGGTCCTTGAGGATAGCCGCTTTCGCCGGCTGGGTGACGTTCGTGAGCGCGTGGTTGATATTCAGATCATCGCGGCAACCAATCGCAACCTGATGCAGTCTGTGCGGGAAATGAAATTTCGCGAAGACCTTTACTTCCGCATCAGCACCTTTCATCTGCGGATCCCACCTTTGCGGGAACGGGTAGAGGACGTTCCCATCATCGCCCAATCATTATTGCGGAGTCTTGCCAACGATCTGGCCCGGGAGCAACAGGAATTGAGCCCCGGCGCTGAGACTCTTTTAAAAAGCTATGCATGGCCGGGAAATATTCGTGAGTTGCGTAACGTGCTGGAGCGCGTGGCCCTTACGTGCGAGGGACGCGTAATTGAGGCGCAGGACCTGGGCCTGGCGCATCGGGCCGCGACGCCCATGCCGCGTTCCGAAGGCGAACCTGCGTTGACGCTGGCAGAACTGGAGCGGTTGCACATCGCGCGAGTGCTAAGTGAAGAAGCAGGCAAGGTTGCCCAGGCGGCGTTGCGGCTGGGAATTCCCCGGAGCACTTTGTATCAAAAGCTCAAAGTCTATGGCATTCCCACGGAAACAACCCAATAGCTACGATGCCAATATCGAATTAGGATTAGGAGGAGCCACCGGCGTAGGCATGTCCACAGGCCAGGAAACTGCGGGCGCGGCCGGCAATACCTGTGTGCTTTGTTCTGCGGTCGTGCTGGTACGCATCAAAAGCGCCAACTCTACCCGGTTCCACACTCCCATTTTTTTAAAGACGCGGGAGAGCTCATTGCGCACGCTCTGCTCCTTGATTCGTAAGCGTCGGGCGATTTCCCGGTTAGGATAAGCTTGTGCGACCAATGCGGCGATCCGCTTTTGTGCGGGACTCAACTTGTAAAGGTCCAGCACCTGGGGTTCGGCTTCACTGCGCACGTCTTCCATGGAATTCAGTGCCTGGACCAGGCCGGTGCCGGCGGCGCTATACGCTTCGGCGCCGGAATTCAGCATGATAACGAGCGTTCCCGGGCAGAATTCATGCACGAAGCGAAGCACTTTGATTCGGTTCGGGTCATGGCTTGTCGAATTAAATTCCAGGACAATACCGGCCACATCGCCTTGTTGAAGAAGCTGCTTTGCGCGTACAACATCAGCCGTAACACTCACGCGCCAACCCGACTGGCGCAGCGAATTCAAAAAGCTTTCTGGTACGCCGGGTTGTATTGGCACTACAAGCAAATGATCCATTGCAAACCTCAATCCGCTTACTCAACTATGTATCGGCGGTTCTGTCTGGAACTTTCGCGGAGAGACCAACTTTTAGGCAGAGCGCCTTTATCAGGCTTAAAAGGTCCGCGGCTTTGTCGATGATCAAAGTAAGGCAACATAGATCGGAAGCGGGCCGCATTCTGATGTTGGTGGAACGGCCCGCACCGCCGGCGCGCATCTTCGCGGACAACGTTCAATCGTTAACGTTTTCCAATCCCTTTCGCTTAGCCCGATTGTCCAGCTGCCAGAGTCTGAAGTCTGGAATAGGAACAAACTGAAGCAATCACTAAGTACGCCCGTCCTTGATTCTGAATCACTTATCAGTACAGCTGTTTTGGCACAGTACATGCCTTAGCTATTGTCGGGAGGCAACACTCACAATGGCAACCAACATAATCAATCCGGCTCAGTCGCAATTGGTAGTTCAGAATTACTTCAACCTGGTGCAGGCGATTGCCAGCAAAATCAAGCGGCGTTTGCCCGCACATGTCGATGTCAACGATCTGGTCCAGACAGGGATGATTGGCTTGCTGGAAGCCTCCAGCCGTTTTGACCCTTCGCGTATGGTGGATTTTTCCAGCTATGCCAATTCGCGCATTACCGGCGCGATCCTTGACGAACTGCGCAAGTGGGACACTTGCTCCCGCCAGGACCGCAAGACAGCCCGCGAGATTGACTTCGTGAAGAATAGTCTTCGTGCCAAGAAGGGCTGCGAGCCCGGTCGCGAAGAAGTCGCCGAGGCCGTTGGTCTGGGCCTGGAAGATTATGACCGCACGCTGCACCGGCTTGAGTCCGCCAAGCAGCCTTCACTCCAGTCCGACGATCGCGAGTCCGAGCCTTCTGACGAAGTCAACCAGCTTCCTTCCAAAGATCAGACTCCGTTTGAAGCGTGCTCAAGAATTGAAGACTTCAAGCTCCTCCGCACTTATATTAATGAGCTTAAACCCCGCCTGCGCCGTGTACTGGAGCTCTATTATTTCCAGGAGATGGGCTTGAAAGACATAGGTAAGGAAATGGGCGTTGGTGAAGCGCGGATCAGCCAGATTCACAAACAAGCCGTCACCGAACTGCGCCGGATGATTTCTGGGTCGTACCGCTTGCGAGTTCCCGTCGGCCCGAGCAGCATGGTTCAGTGATCCGTGGTTCAATAACCATGGTTCAGTGATCCAAAAGGTTTTTAAAGACGTTGCCCCCTGAAAAAGCAAACTGCCACAAGGTTCAGCCTTGTGGCTTTTGTTTTTTGAACAGAGCCCCCTTCTAGTATCTTGCACGATAGCTCTGTCGGGGCTCGCCTGTCTCTTCTGATGTCTGCTTTGAGTCGTCTGATTTCCAGTCGGTCTCGCTTGATCTGCGCCTGGTCAAGCCGAATCTGCCCGAACGTGGAAAGATCTTACTGGTAACGTCAACCTGCTGGCCGACAACTTAACGAACCAGGTACGCGCCATCGCTGAAGTGGCAACCGCCGTAACCAAGGCCGACCTTACGCGTTACCGTCCGCGAGACTGAAGAAAGAGGAAAGGTGCCGCGGGGCATTAGGATTTCTGTCTGTGACACCGGTTCGGGGATTCGACCGGAAGATGCAAAGCGTCTTTTTGAGCCCTTCTTTACCACCAAGTCCACCAAAGGTACGGGGTTAGGACTTTGGATCAGCAAGGGTATCGTCCAGAAATATGACGGTACAATAAAGTTTCGTAGCGTGCGAGTGAATGGTTGGAGCGCTACTTGTTTTTCAGTATTCATTCCCGGAGCACTGGCGATAGAAGCCCCGGGGCTTGCCGCTTTTTCGGGGGCATCGTAAAACCTGGTGGGTTCGGGGGACAATTGTCAGAATCGAAAGCAGTGATTTTGTGCGTTGACGACGAACCGAACTCTCTCGTTTTGCGAAAACTCGTCCTACAAAAAGCTGGCTACGAAGTGGTTACAGCGAGTTCGGCAGTGCTGGCTATGGATGTCCTAGCGTCCCGCGAGGTAGACCTTGTGCTGTCTGATCAGTTAATGCCCGGGCAAACCGGCACTGAGCTTGCACGCCAGATCAAGACGAAATGGCCGTCATTACCCGTCATTCTCATTTCAGGAGTGAATGAAATTCCTACGGATGCCGACATTGCCGATTTGTTCATGAGCAAGGTAGAAGGCCCGGTTATTATGTGCCAAAAAATCTAATGATGTTTTGGTCAAACGCGTTCTTTCTAATGCCGGTGAAGCAGAGGGGCCATTGCAGGCGAAAGTCGAATAGTGGTTGAACCTCGCACAAGAACCATTCTTAAGGCGTGCGGGGCTCGGCGGCCAATCCAGTGCATGTTCTGGCCCGCTCTGTCCAGAAGCGGATTTCTGCCACACTGCTCCCGTTGGATCTGAGCATGACGAGCCAATTTAGCAATTTTGGATAAGAGTCTTAAGGTAAAACCTGATAAACAGGAAGCTTCCTTCTACCAGCTCTTTGCCTGAAGGATAGAGTCATGTCGGTTTTCTGCCCGAACATGGAATCAAGCGTGGCAACAACTTTTACGGGCTGGAGCTGAATTTTCAAATCTCAAGGTGCCAACCGTGCCGGTTACAAAGATCATTTTTGTTTATGCGTGTTTGTGCTCTGCGTCCTTCATGCAGGTCCAGGAGTCGGCGGCTCCGGGGGTTGTGAGCGGTGTAGTAATTAACAAACTGAACGAGGCGCCCGTCAAAAATGCGCACGTGATCTATACAAAAATTGATCCAGCGGCAGCCGGGACTTCATCTTCAATTAGTAAAGATACGGATGCCGAAGGCCAGTTCAGCCTTCAACTTCCACCAGGATCATATCGATTGTGGGTGGAGCGAAGCGGTTTTGCTCGGCAAGTTTATGGCGCGCTCTCACCTTCCGGTGAGGGGACCGTTTTGA
>DATCAX010000644.1:0-5366 GCA_036512375.1 Candidatus Angelobacter sp.
TTTATACAGTTGATCTCGTAGGGCCTGGATTTCTTCGAATGCCTTCTTCATTACAGTGATGTCCATTACCGCCCCGACGAACTCCGGTTTGCCTGAGTGAGCTTCCAAGGCATCAGCCAGAACGTGCACATGTTTGATGGAACCGTCTGGCATGAGTATTCGATGTTCCAAATCCAGATTTGTTCCGTTCTGAGAAGCGCGATCAAGCGCCGCTTGCACGAGCGGACGGTCTTCCGGATGAACACGTTCCAGAACAAGTTGGATCGTGGGCTTCAGCTCTCGATCGTATCCAAAGAGTCGAAAGTTTTCCTCGGACCAGAAGAGTTCATCGCTGGAAACGTTCCAGCCGAAACTGCCGATGTGGCTTACTGCTTGCGCCTCTGCTAAATAGGCTTCGCTCCTGCGCAAAGCCTCGTTCGTTTTCTTGAGCTCTTGAACTGTCTCTTTCAGATCGTCGCGCGCGCGTCGGAGCGATTCTGTAGCGCTCCGTTGTGCGGCGCTCAACGCTCCAACAAACAGGACTGACGCGATAAAAATGACAAGGCGCGGTATCTCCGCGGGCTTTGCCGCCAGGGAATGCGTTGGGAGCAGGAAGTAATAGTTGAAAGCAAGAGTCGATAGGATAGTCGCGAGCAATCCGGGCCCGACACCACCGAACCATGCACTGAACATGACGGCACAAAGAAACAGTGACACCGGAGCAGCTTCCAAATGAAATGCAGGCCAGCGCGAAAGGAAAAGCACCACCGCAACCGACAGTACGGCAATTCCATACCTCCACACCAGAGGCAGCTTGGGCCACAGAAGAGGATTGGACCTGGACATTCGTCAACTCCGGAACGCAGGATGTTGCTCCTGTAACCCAAATATATATTGAAAGGGCTCAGCGAACCGATAAAACAGGGAGTCACCTGGAGCGAAATCCGCATTCGTTTCGCCGACGAGGGGAGATCCGGCGCTACTGTACGGCCACCTTGTCCACAATCCTGCGATAACTGTAATAAGGCGAGACAAGCTGCAGGACTCTCTGGTGCTGTAAATAACTGTGCACTGTTCCTGTGAGAGTGATGGCCTCGTCATCCACATTTGTTGCGATGTCTGCTCCGCCCAAAGTGGGGTCATCGTCGAAGGCTGATTGAAGATTGTTCTGAATCCGTTCATTCCCTGCCGCCTTGTCCTGAAGCGGTTGATCTGACTGCTGCATCTGCGCGCTGATTTCAGGATGAGCTTGCGCGGTCGGGATGGCGGGATTCTGTTTCTGCGATTGCTGCTGGCAAATCATCGGCGTACCTAGCAACAACAGGGTGTACACAAGTATTCGGGGCATAGCTAATCCTCTTTCTCTTGCCAGATTCTCAACTTTAAGCGATGTGAGCTTCCGCTTGAGGCGTGGGTATACTGATTTCGGGCCACCCCTTCAGCACCAAGCTCGCGTTCATTACGAGAAGCTCTTCTGCAATCGCATCAGACAGGCATTGCTCGGTTTCAGGACCATGCTTGCCGCTGGCGATGGCGTTGATGGCCTTGTAAATGAATTCAATCGAATTGGGGTTCATACAACCCTCCTTCACGGATGGCGCGCTATCTTGGCGCCAAATTCCTGACGATGTGATCTAAAGCAATTGGCCTGCCAAAGTTGAGGGATCGGAACCCCTTATAGAGCGCAGCAGATTTGAGCAGACGGGCGACAAGGCGCCATTGCAAGTGTCCACGCCATCGACACCTGACGACCGGTTTGTTCCAAGTGTCGATCATTCGACCAATTATCGAAGGAAGAAGTGTTCTCGGCAGGAGTGGACTTCAGAATCCTCCGGCCAAGCGTTTGCAAGCCTTTGAATTATCTCGAGGAAGAACGACTTTGGCATCTTGAACGCAGTTTTGTCGGTACGTTCATTTTTGGCTCGATAAATGCATTTGATTGGTAACAGAGGAATAGGGCAATTTTCCTTTTCTTTAGTCTTTCGCATGGTGGCAGCGCAAAGGCACTTTGGTTAGTGAAATGCAACTGATTGAGAGATGCAAAGTAACCATTGAAGGAGAAATCATGAAAACACACAACCTATTTGTCTCAATTGCAATATTCATTTTCCTCACCACTGCATCATTTGCGCAGCAGGTGAAAACCGACTATGACCGGAGCATAAATTTCAGTCAATATAAGACGTACTCCTGGCAAAAAGTCAAAACCCAGGACCCTTTGTGGGTTGATCGGATCAAAAGCGCCGTGGACGCAAAGCTGATCGCCAAAGGCTGGACTCAGGTACCAGCAGACGGCAACATCTCACTCGTCGCGATCGAAGCCACTAAAAACGAAAAAACTCTCAACACGTTCTACAACGGGTTTGGTGGAGGTTGGCGCTGGGGAGGGTTCGGAGACGCTACCACCACGGTTGACACCTACCAAGTCGGTACCCTCGTGCTCGACATGTTTGATACGCAAACGAAAAGGCTGGTTTGGCGAGGCTCTGCCAGCGACACGCTATCAGACAAGACCGACAAGAACATCAAGAATCTCGACAAGGGGGTGCAAAAGATGCTCAAACACTTCCCGCCAGGAGTGTCGACAAAGTAAAGAAAAATTCCATTCTTTGCGAAGGTCGCTACGGACTGAGATGTGTCAAGATATCGGCTGAACTCAGCCGGAGCGATCAGCAGAATTTTGTTGAGTGCCAAGCTCTTGAAACGGACCTTGGCATTTCTTCTTTGCTCAGCCATGAGAGCGGACTCAGTCAGACATTCGCCCTGCCTTTCCCTGTTTCCCCCCAAAGCTATCACCGTCGCACGCATCTCCTGACTGTTACATGACGGTCGTCGCTGCAGGTATTTTCATCGACATTTGTCGACGCCGACAAATGTCTTCCTGTGTTCGTCAAAGCACGGTCAGGACCGTGTTTCGATTCAATCACTTGCGGCATTTCAGCCGAACGCAGTCCTGGCAACTCAAGTGCAATTAACTACGGCGATGGCGCTTTCACCTTACTGTTCCCCGGTGATCGCGTCATTGATCCAGACCTAACGGTCACGATGAGGTAATTTATGTGGATTGTTCGACTCGCGCTCAGGCGGCCCTACACGTTCGTAGTGCTGGCTATTCTGATCTTGATCCTGGGAACGCTTTCTGCGCTTCGCACTCCTACAGACATTTTTCCGAATATAAACATTCCTGTAGTGAGTATCATTTGGAATTTCACTGGTATGGTGCCGGCTGACATGGCGAGTCGGATCGTCATTCTTCAGGAACGGAACTTAACGACGGTCGTAAACAATATAGAGCATATAGAGTCGCAGTCTCTGAACGGCATTGGTGTTATCAAAGTCTTTTTCCATCCGGGCGCCGATATCAGTACCGCTATTGCGCAAATTGCAGGCCAGTCCCAGACTCAACTCAAGGTGATGCCTTTGGGAACCACGGCACCGCTGGTCATCACTTACAGCGCTTCCAGCGTTCCAATTCTTCAGCTCGCTCTCTCCAGCCCCACGCTTTCTGAGCAACAGTTGAATGACTACGGGCTCAATTTCATCCGGCCTCCACTCACTTCAGTGCCCGGCACAGCCATCCCGTACCCATATGGTGGCAAGCAACGGCAGGTGCAGGTGGATTTGAATACCAATGCACTTCAGGCCAACGGGCTATCTCCACTTGACGTGGTGAACGCAATCAGCGCGCAAAATCTCATCCTTCCTACCGGAACGGCCAAGATCGGAGCGCTCGAATACAACGTGGACATGAATGGCAGCCCGGAAACGATCAAGGGCTTGAATGACCTGCCCATCAAGACCGTTGGGACTTCTACCATTTATATCCATGATGTTGCCTACGTGCGGGACGGGTTTCCGCCGCAGACCAACATCGTCCGCGTCGACGGACGTCGATCGACGCTGATGACCATCCAGAAGAATGGCACAGCCTCCACATTAAGCATCATCGCCGGTATCAAACAGCTATTGCCAACCGTCATGAACACCCTGCCGCAGGACCTGCAAATTCGGCCGCTGGGGGACCAGTCCGTTTTTGTCCGCGGAGCCATTTCTGGCGTGGTGCGGGAGGCGCTTATCGCTGCCTGCCTCACGGCCATGATGATTCTTCTTTTCCTGGGCAGCTGGCGGAGCACCCTTATCATCGCCATTTCTATTCCGCTTTCTATTCTGACTTCCATCATTGCCCTTAGTGCATTGGGAGAGACCATCAACCTGATGACGCTTGGTGGTCTCGCGCTGGCCGTCGGCATTCTGGTGGATGATGCCACGGTCACGATTGAAAACATCCATCGCTACCTCAGCGAAGGAAAGGACATTGAAGAAGCGATTCTCGATGGTGCACAGCAGATCGCAATACCAGCGCTGGTTTCAACGCTGAGCATTTGCATCGTGTTTGTGCCGATGTTCCTGCTCACTGGGGTTGCGCGCTATCTCTTTGTGCCGCTGGCTGAGGCGGTTGTGTCCGCCATGCTGGCTTCTTATCTGCTGTCGCGAACCCTGGTGCCGACCATGGCGAAATATTTCCTCAAAGCCCACACGCAAGAAAACGAACATGACGCCAGCACGAGCAAGAACCCGCTGGTGCGTTTCCAGACATGGTTCGAACATGGTTTTGAGAATATTCGCAGCGCATATCGTGGGCTGCTGGAAACATTGATTGGCCATCGCCGCATTTTTGTTGGCGGCTTCCTCCTGGCCTGCTTTCTCTCCTTCGCTCTGTACCCATGGCTGGGCCAGGACTTCTTTCCATCGGTAGATAGTGGCGAATTCACGTTGCACTTGCGTGCACCAACCGGAACGCGCATTGAAGAAACAGCTGCTTTGTGTGACCGGGTAGAAGACGAAATCCGCAGGCAAGTCCCGCCGCAGGAATTGAGCGGCATCATCGATAACATTGGTTTGCCCTATAGCGGCATCAACCTTTCCTACAGCAATTCTGCTCCGGTTGGAACACAGGATGCGGACATCATGGTCGCGCTTTCGCCGAAGCATCACCCCACAGCAGGTTATGTGCACGATTTGAGGCTCAAGCTGGCGCGAGCCTTCCCGGGAGATACGTTCTATTTTCTGCCATCGGATATGGTCACCCAGATTCTAAATTTCGGGCTGCCTGCCCCCATTGATATTCAAGTGGTGGGCAATGATCTGGAGGCCAACCGGCAATTTGCGGACACGCTGCTGGCTCGCGTAAAGAACGTCTCGGGAACATCCGATCTCCGCATTCAGCAGACGTTTGATCAGCCGAAGCTGCATGTCGATGTGGACCGCACGAAGGCGGAGTCTATTGGATTCACCCAGCGGGAAGTCGCAACCAATCTGCTGGTAACGCTCAGCGGCAGTTCTCAAACCTCGCCCACTTTCTGGCTAAACCCGAAGAATGGCGTGAG
>DATCAX010000645.1:0-11082 GCA_036512375.1 Candidatus Angelobacter sp.
AAGGCCGAGGGAACGGATTTCCTCATAGGCACATTGACAGTTGTGCGTGAGTTGCTTCGCCACCTTCAACCCCACCTCAGGAAACTCCTGCAGGAAGCGAATGAAGTCTGATTGCGCGATGAAGTTGGCCTGGCTGGGTTCCAGAGTTTCCACCGTTGCTTCATAGGGAGAGCCGGAAATCGCCGCGGTCAACCCCAATACTTCGCCCGGTTCGGCGACGCGAAGGATCATGCTCTTGCCTTCGCTGGAGGTCGTGGACAGTTTGGCGCGGCCGGTACATAGCACAAAAACGCCGCGAGGCGACTGGCCTTCAAGACATAACATTGCCCCCTTCGGATAGACAGAAGTGGCTTTGATGTTCTGCAACCGATGCAGCGCTTCCCGGGGAAGGTCACAAAAAAGGCTTTGCTCGCGAAACGTACATTTCAGGCAGTCTTCAATGATCTGGAAGTGGTACGCCATCGTCAACTCCTTTGCGGAGAGGCTCAACACAGTTGAGCTTAAACAACCGACGTCACACAGAGATGTGACGGTCATCACACTTCAACTGTGCGAGGGCAAAGATTGGGTGACCTGCGTCACAGCGCCGGCAAGGCCCGAGATTGCAAACTATTAAGGAAGATTTGAGGCAAGAAACGAATGGCGGAACAGAAACCAGCCCGAAACGACCTGCTTCTACGGACGTTGAAAACAGAGCTGGCTTTCTTTGACACAGGAGGGTACGGACGACCGTTCCGCAGCGGATGGCGTCCTACCCTTCTCCTCAGGGATTCCGCGGCCTGCATCAATTACAACTCGACGGGCAGGCAGACTTCATGCGGCGATTGTCCGCTTTTTGAGATGGTCCCCGCCGCAGCCCGGAACACCATCGTTCCCTGTCACCACATTCCACTCAATGCGCGCGGCAACACGATTGCCAGTATCTACCGAAAGAATACCCAGAAGGATCTAGACGAGCACTATCGCGAATGGCTGAGTGCGCTGATTCAGAAAACGCAACAACACTAAAAGGAGTTTTTATGCCAACCATGCAAGCTCTGGAAACTGTCAATAAAATTTCATTCAAAAATATTTTATTTCTTACCGATTTTACTGAGGCTTCACAGACAGCCCTGGCCTATGCCCTGGGATTTGCGAAGCACTTCGGCGCGGAACTTTATCCCGCTCACGCCTGCGATCCCATCATTCTTACGGAAACAGCAGCACCAGACATTCTGGATGAAGTGGAAGAAAACAGCCGCCGTCTGCTGACCACGCTGGCCAAGGAGAACAACATCAACGGTACGCCGCTGTTTGCCCGCGGGCCGGTAGCTGCCGCGGTTCCGGGATGGATTACCGAGCACGGGATCGACCTCATCGTGATGGGCACGCATGGCCGCCGGGGACTGAAGCACATTCTGATGGGCTCGGTTGCTGAAGCGATTTTCCGCAATGCCACCTGCCCGGTGCTGACCGTGGGACCTCACGTTACGGTAAGGCCTTCGCACGATTTCCACGCGGACAAAATCCTCTTCCCTACCGACCTTGGTACGCACGCAGAATTCGCCACGCAATACGCGCTGTCCATTGCGCAGGAAGGGCGCTCAAAGCTTACTTTCATGCACGTGGTTTCCATGGAGAATGCTTCCCATCGCAACCGCACGCAGTTGGTCGAGGACTCATATAAGAACCTGGAAACATTGCTGCCCAAAGAAGCGAATCTGTGGTGCAAGCCTGAACTGGTGGTTGAAGTGGGCGATCCGGTAAAAGAGTTGCTCGGCTTTGCGGAGTCGGAGCGGCCTGACATGATCGTTCTGGGCCTGCCGGCGGGAAAGAAATTCAATGGACATTTCCGCTCAAGCGTTACCTATAACGTGATTGCCGGCGCGCCTTGCCCGGTGCTGACGGTGCGTGACATTCTAAACAGCAATTAATTTCCCCGGCGCGACGGTGCGGCGGACGGGCGGGAGTTCGTGCGCGACGATGGCTGAAGCGCTATTAGGGAGCACCGAGAGCAGCGCCTAAGGGCGCTGCTCCCGTGCATTTAAGGCATATTCGGTTGCAACAGGAGAAGCCTGACTCGGGGATAGTAAGGGCTCTCTCACCGCGACATAAAATTTTTCTTATGGCCAGGGACAGCGATTGTGAATGGAAATTTGCGAACTATAATTGCGCCAACCAGGCAAACAACCCGGTCTTAACCCAGCACTGGTTTTGCTGAGGGCGGCGCCAGCAAATCGGAGATGCGCCGGATAGCCAGCCAGCAATCCCGTTGACGGAAAAGCGAGAATTTTTCCATGGCCAATTCGCTTGCAATTTCCAAGAAACGATTAGAAGACCTGGAGCGGCAACTTGAGCACCGCACTGCTGAATTGCGCGAAGCCAGAAAAGAACTTGAGGACTTCAATTATTCCGTGTCACATGACTTGCGCGCGCCCGTGCGCCATATCAGCGGCTATGCACAAATCATTCTGGAAGACTACAGCAACGGGCTGGACTGCCAATGCCGGAAATATATGGAAGGCATCCAGGAAGGCGTACGCACCATGGGCACGATGCTGGATGAACTGCTGAAGCTTTCACGGCTGGGACGCCAGGACGTCTGCCTGATTCCAGTTGCGCTGGAGAAGCTGTTTCGGGACCTGTCCCGAGACTTCACTCCAGGGTCGGCAGAGCGCATAGTGGAATGGAAAATCGGAACGCTCCCCCAGGTTGAATGCGATCCCACAATGATGAAGCAGGCCGTTTTCAATCTTGTGGCCAACGCGGTGAAATTCACGCGGACGCGGGCGCATGCGGTGATTGAAGTAGGCACCATCAATCAAGACGGCGGAGCCGTAATTTTTATCCGTGATAACGGAGTGGGATTTGACATGAAGTACGCGGACAAACTCTTCAACATGTTCCAGAGGCTGCATCCAGCCCGGGAATTTGAAGGGATCGGGGCTGGGCTCGCCATCGCCGAGCGAATACTGCGGCGGCACGGCGGACGTATCTGGGCAGAAGCCATCCCAGACAAAGGCGCCACGTTTTACTTCACGCTGGATGGGATTTCTGCCCCGAGCCACCAGCAGCGATGAGAAAAATTCAAAGGCCGCGGTTGTCCAAGAGTGGAATCGCTCAGCCTGCCGCTTCCGGATGCTTCTGCAAGTACGCTTTTACAAATGGACACACCGGCACAACTTTCAGTTGATTGAAATGGGCAAAGTCCAGCGCAGCGCGAATCAACTGGTTTCCCAGCCCGCGCCCTCGCGACGCCTGCGGGACCTCAGTATGAACAAGCGTGATACTGTTCTGCGTGCGACGATATTGCAGCACGGCTTTCTCATCTCCCAGAGCGATCTCAAACTGGCCCGTGGCTTCATTGTGTGTAACGGGATTGTTATCCATAAAACTGGCGGCTCCGTCTTCTTCAGGCGATTTTACGCGAACACCGCCCCAGGGCAACAGTTTTCACAAGCGCAATGGGTTGTGCCATTCGCCGCGGCGCCGCGGCGCTGCGGCGCCATAGTTATGTTACGCACGTCTACTCACTTTAGCATCCCGGAAAATCGCCGGGCGCCTTGCTCTGCCGTCTACACCCTGCCATAATTTTGCCAATGCTGCGCTGCCGCTTACGTGCCATCTCCATCATCGCGATTTCTGCTGCCGCATTTGCTGCTGCCGCTTCCGTGCGCGAAACGGTGAAGCCGTTCTCTGTCTACCATGATGGCGATGACCTTATCTTCACGCCGGAAGCCGCTGGCTCCCGCCGGATGGCGAGCGTGGGCCCGTGGAACCTGGGCGAGCGCGTGGCTGAAGACAAACCCATCGACAAGCGCCTGAACCTTTATGTTGTGGTGCCGGGCACACAGTATCGCGCACCGGGCAAAACCGACTATGACCACAATCTGGTCATCAATAAATACACCGTGGACGGCAAGGCGCGCGACTGGGATATTTTCTGGTGCTTCATTCTTGATCCCACGCTGCGTCCTGACCTGCGCAGCGAACGCGAACTGCTGCTAGGCAAACACCAGACGTTTCGTCCGGCAACGCTGTTTGAGTTCAGAGACATTCCTTCCCACACGCTGCTGGCGGAACGACTCAGCATCAGATCCATGGGCGACCTGCACCGCTTCCGTGAAAAAGACGGCTCACTGCCGCGTCTGGTGATCCTGCCCGCTCGACTGGTCGTCCGCGCCACGGCTGCATTGCGTGACGCAGTGCCGGAACCGACGCCAAAGCGGTAACCTTTCCCTAACGCTCATTTATACTGAGGCTTCATATTTTCACCCCATTGAGGGAACCGAACTGCTTCCTTATATACATATTGGGCCGCTGGAGATTCCGACCTTCGGCCTGCTGATGGTGATGGCTTTTGCCGCTGCTTACTTCGCTCTTGAAGGTGAGATCACGCGCCGCAAACTTGCGTTCACCGCTGCCGATCTCGCTTTGGAGACGGGGAAGAAGCGGCGCAAGCTGATGAAGCTTGATCCTTATACCGTTGTGGCGATCATCGCCTTCGCCGGAATCATGGGCGCAAAGATCTGGCACATCGTCGATACCCCCGCCGACCGCCTGAACGCTGAAACTTTCAAGAGCGTTGGTGCGCTGCTGAGTTGGTTCCGCGGCGGCTTTGCCTGGTTCGGAGGGTTCGTCGCCGGCATTGCTGCGCTACTGATCATCGCCCGCCGCAATGGCATCAACATGCTCACCATGCTGGATATTTCCAGCTCCGCCGCGGCCGTGGGATACGCGGTGGGACGCATTGGCTGTCTGATCTCCGGCGATGGCGACTACGGCAAGCCGACGCATCTTCCCTGGGGCATGGCATTTCCTGACGGCCTGGTTCCGACAAGCGGCCCGAACGGCACGTGCGCGATTTATGGCTGGCCCCAGAACTGCGCGGTCCATCCCACGCCGATTTATGAGTTCATCGCCTGCGTACTGATCGGCTGGTACATATGGCATCGTGGATCGCGCGCCATCCAGCATCCGCTCGGCCCCGGCGTGATTACCGGCGAATTTCTGATCCTGTTCGGCATTGAGCGCTTTCTGGTGGAATTCCTCCGCATCAACCCGCATGTGCTTTGGGGAATGAGCAACGCCCAACTGGCCGCGCTGCTGACCATCGTTGCCGGAGTGATTCTGCTGATGGTTGCGAGGCGTCGATTTCGCAAAGTAGATCCCGTACACAAAGTTCTGGACCATGTGATCCAGCATGGCAACCAGGAAACCAAACCGGAGTACCATCGCGCCACGCCTGAATGCCCCAACCCGGAGCGCTGGAGGATGTTTGACACCATGACCGCCGAAGTTGAAGTCCTGGACTTTCTGAAATGCCTGATGACCACCGTAAAGCCCAACGTGGTAGTTGAAACCGGGACGTTTCTCGCCGTCAGCACCTTATATATGGCTGAAGGATTGAAGCAGAACGGCTCCGGCAAGATCATTACCTGCGAGCCGGACAAAGAAGTGTTTGCTAAAGCCAAAGAGAAGATCGAGGCTTCTGGCCTGAAGAAGTTTATCGACTTCCGCTGCGAATCCAGCCTGGAGACGCGCGTCGCCGGGACCATCGACATTCTGTTTTGCGACTCGCTGCCTGAGCTGCGCGAGCCTGAGGTCCGGCATTTTCTTCCGCTGATCAATCCCAACGGCCTCATCCTGATGCACGACGCCAGTTCGCATCTGAAGACCGTCCGAGAAGGAGCTAAGCGGATGGAGGATGAAGGACTGATTTCAGTGGTGTTTCTGCCAACGCCGCGCGGACTGGTGATCGCGCAGAAAAGGGCGGGAAGGAAGTAAGCGGGGTATGTTCCGAATCGGCATCGTCGGCGTTAACTATTCTCGACGTTCTGCTTTCCGATAGAGGCTGAATCTCAGCTGAAACGTCCGAAGTCGAACTGGCCGTTGTTGGAGAATGGCTCACTTTCCAATCCGAATGCCTGCCAAACACGATCGCACAAGATTTTAGTCATTAGATTGGCATCAACAAACTCGAATACCAAGCCATCAATATCGAGTGTGCCTTCGCCCCAAAAAAGCAGTTCCCCGTCGTGCATCCTCTCTCCCGCGTAAGGCCAAAGACCAATCTCCCTAATATTGGCAAGCCGCGCGCAAATGAGGAGGGGGCCTTGATACCCGATGTAATCGTAAAGGGCTCGAGCTTTCGTCATGAAGCTATGGACGAACTCGGTCAACGCCAATCCCTTGATGAGAAGCCGCGCTTCGACTGTGTCTCTGTGTTGGAACCTCTTCTCATATAGAGCATGGTTTTCTTCCAGCAACACGTATCCCTCTAGGAAGCCGTTCCTGTGAAGTTCCAGCCCTCTGTTCTCCTCAATGCTCCCAATTCTCAGTCCGTTGAGAGTTGGACGAACTCTCTTATAGGGGAAATTAAACGTCCAGCCATTTACGCGACTTGACGGGGATTGTTGAATAGTCGTTCTTAGACTTTGATCAGCAATATCGATTAAGTCGCCCGATAACATCAAGGGGCTCGCTGCGAGTTGGAGGAAGGGGCTTGCGTTAGTATCAAGAGATGATTTGGAGCGTTCCCAGACTCGTGCCGCCTGTTCTACATTAACCTGCCTTTTTGTAATAGCCTCTCTGATCTCTTCGTAGGTCATCCTGGTCTTTTGGCGGTCATGCCGAATCCAGAACTGATATAGACCTTTAAAAGTAACCTGATGAAGGTGGGCGGAGTTGGGTGCTCTAAGTAACAAGACCTGTTCGCTCGGAGAGAGTTGGACAGTCTTAATGTCCAACCCAATGATTCGCGGATTGAGGTTTGCCAGACAAGAGGCCAGAATACGATCCCGCTCTTTCTCAGCGTCTGGCACAGGCTCCAATAATTTTGCTGTACCCGATTCATCCTCATCCATCCCAACCAGAATGTAACCGCCCACGGCGTTGGCCATCGATGAAATATCCCGGAGCATTTCTCTCACTTCTTCATCATTCCCGCCCCAAGTTTGTCTTTTGAACTCAAGATCTTGGCCCTCTGTAGCTCTCGCTGCTATGAGGTTCTCAAAATCATGTAACGCTAGTTCGGAGAATGGTTTGTTGAACATCTTTTCCTCGCGTTACATCATAAACCGACGTGCCGGTCGGGCACCCTTGGAGCTGCTTTTGCAAAAGGGTAGAGTGCGGTCCTTGACACGGCAACCAGAATTAGAGGTTTCTTATGCATGAATTCACCCATTGACTTTAGCGAGAAGCGACGTAAGCTGGTACTGCATCCCCCTCAAAAAGCCTTATGTTACGAACAAGGGCGCTTGTACTCCTTCTGCTCCTCGGCTCTGCGTGCGCAGACAGCTTGAGAATCACGTCTACTCCGAGCGGAGCGACCATTGAAATCGACGGAGTAAACAGAGGCACGACACCGCTTGAAATCAATGTGCCGGGTGGCTTTTTCCATGGAACTAAGACCGCATATGGCAAACGGCTTGGGCACCAGACGCGCGTTCGAGTATTGCTGACCGGCTATCTTTCGAAAGAACTTGATATGGCCAACGGTCCGTATCGTTGGGTGGCCCTCAACGGAAACTACTACGGCGATTACTGGATCTTGAAGACAAATGAGTTTCATTTTGACCTAACTTCAGCTCCGACCACATTCACCGGACAGATTCAGATAGCTTCAACTGCAACCTTAACATCGCACGTCCTGATTTAACCCCGGAAAAAGTGGTGTATTTAGCAAGCCCAGCGGTTCTTCGATTGGAACGGCCCGATGCATCCGCGACCGGGTTTTTCATTACGGATACCGGCGTGATTGCTACCAATGCGCATGTGGCAAGAGGAGTATCGTCGCTGACGGCTATTACTGCTGTTGGGCAGGCTTTTGATGTCAGCGTAGTATATGTCGACGAGACTCTGGACTTCGCCCTACTCAAAGCCGAGGTGGGCACGACTCCCTATTTGTCATTGGCTGATCCACGACTCATGAGGTCTGGCCAGACGGCGATCGCCATTGGCAACCCGGGAGGCGGTCTACAGAATACAGTAACAAAGGGCATTGTGAGTGCTGTCGGAACTGCCGAAGGGCTTGGGCCTGGGACCTGGGTTCAGACGGATGCAGCGATCAATCCGGGCAACAGCGGTGGGCCTCTTCTCAACACTTGGGGCGAGGTCATAGGCATCAATACCCAAAAAACCACACGAACGCAAGGCATTGGCTTTGCGCTTAGCTCGGGTGATTTAATCAGTGTACTTCAGCGTTATTATCCGGATACCCACAAGACTGCAGCAGTCCCGGTAGCGGAAGGCACTGGCAAAATACGAATCACCTCATCACCAGCAAGCGCAGACGTATATGTCGACGGAAAATTTATAGGAAACGCCCCATCCGTTCTGGCGCTAAGTACCGGCCCACATCACATTGTTGTGAAGATGGAAGGCTATAAGGATTGGGATAGAACACTTGAGGTAATGAAGGACAGTGATTTGTCTCTAAACGCCGCTCTGATGGCGGCTTCGCTTCAGCCTGCTGCCGGTTCAGCACCGAAATAGGGTGAAAGCGTCGACGTAAATTCCACCAAGAGCCACCACCCGAATCTTCACAACGGAGTTCCTCACCTACAGGGCGTTTGCAGACAAACATGAAATATTCTTCCAGTCCCCGATGAGCAGCGGAGCAGGTCCCTCCGGTCCTGCTTGCAAGCCGAAGAAAGCGCTTGCTCGCGGACGGACCTGTCGGGATGACGTCTGTGAGGTGGCTAAATTTTCGAAAGTCCCCGCGAAAACGCATGTGTTTCCGCAGGTGGCTTTGTCAAGGATCCTTCGACTTCGCTCAGGATTTCGCTTGGCGGCTCGGACGCCGCCAGGACAGCTCAAGATGTACTACTTCGCGATTGAAATTTAGGCGAAAATGCCCTACCATCTAGCACCGCCTCAGGGCTGGGAAGCGTGCAGGTCGTTGACAACTTAGCAGCTAGCAATTGGCAACTGGCAATTAGCCAAAACCAACCCCTCAAAAACTCTAACCACAAAGGACACGAAGAAACACAAAGGAAGGGCAGCCACAGCCGTGGGCGGCTGTGCTCCACGATTCTTACTCAAACCCACGCGAATCTGGGATGGGGTGGGATACCCAGGGAGGGGGTATCAGGCTCGGGGGAGCTGGTGATCGGCGGAGCTGGTGATCGGGACTTCGGGTGATTGGGACATCGGGGGATCGGGTGATCGGAAAACCAGGATTCCTACCACTGATGAGCACTGATGACACTGATTCGGAACAACATTAATCGGAATCAACCCCGGGGTTGAATCGCGTAAGCCATTTAGAACCATAGTTGAGGGTCGGGGGGGAGGGTAACCCCGACGGGTACAGACCGGACGGATCCCTGACAGATTCAACGTCGGCGGAAGGAGCGAAACATGGAACGTCTGAACAGAAAGGAGTTCAGTGCATGGGATAAAAATATTCCAGGCACACGGGGCAGATTCCGTGCGTAATGTTTTTGAGACCATGGGCCAGATATCCGGGGACCCAATCCCATCGTCCAGATTCATCATTGCGGCTGGTCCGGCGGCAATTGGAACACATGCGCAGCAGCCCATTCGACTGCAGATAGGTATGGTCGAAAGGCAGCATTGCCTTGCTCGAGTGGACTCTCTCCGCGCGCAGCGAGTTGACAATCGCAAACCCATCCTTGAGCGGGTAGATCTGCATCTGGAAAGACCGGAACGTTTCAGCACTCGAACACTCATATTCCTGGCAGAGCATTTGGCGCTTGTCTCGGGCCCGGGCGAAAAGATCAGAATAGTAATCGCGCATCACTGGCGTGAAATATTGGAGCACGGGCCGGTTCAAAACACTTTCAGCTAGCAGGCCCACACCGCCGTTTTCCGCCGCAAAGCGGTTCCACGCCGGATTGCAGTAAGTGATCTCAAGTCCAGCTCCCAGCATGTAACAGGTGCTGGGATTACTTTCAAGAACCGTCAACGGGATGTCTTGAGGTAGGTCCATCGTGGCATGGCCTATGAGGGCTAAGCTTTCTGTCGTCACGGCAGCGATCCCACCAGGCAGGATGTCGGCCTGAGCAGGGCCTCAGCCGAACTCCAGACTGAGATCAATGTGAAAGGCTTGGCCAGAGTGTCATGAGCGCCGAAAGCCAGCGCCGCCTTGAGAAAACCTTCAGAACGAAGCATCCCCGACATGGCGATGATTTTGATCGCAGGAAATTCAGAACGCAATGCTCGTACCAGCTCGAAGCCATCTTTGTCTGGCATGGATAAATCGGTGATCACCAAATCAACGGAGCGAGTTCCACAGATGCGCAGACCGGCGTTCCCATCCTTTGCGGTGAACGCAGTGCAATCATGCGCCTCAAACAGGCAGCTCAGCAGCTCGCAGATCACTGATTCATCATCCACGATCAAGACGGTGCGGCGGTTGGCTAGTAGGTCCATGGGGGGCGAGATCCCTCCGTTTGGGAATCCTTTGTTGTTATCGACCAGAAACCGACGGCGCTTAAGGCCTTTTCGAGACAGAAAGGTAGTAGAAGAGGCGATTATTTGATTTATGTTAGACATTTGGCTTACTGAAGGAGCGGACCATGGAACGTCTGGAGGCGCATCGAGCCTTTTTTGCCAGCCTGATCACAGCGCAGGCAGGCGTGCCCAGCGGACGCCTCTCCGCGGCCTTTGCCGCCACGCCGCGCGAGCGCTTTCTTGGTCCCGGGCCGTGGAAGATTTTTGCCGGCGGGGGATACATCACCACGCCCACTAGCGATCCGGCATTTCTTTATCAGGACGTAACCGTGGCGCTGGCTGAGGCCGGCAAGATCAATAACGGCCAGCCGGTACTGCATGCGGTGGGCCTCTCGACGCTGAACCCGCAGCCGGGCGAAATGGCCATCCACATTGGCGCGGGCACGGGATATTACACGGCGATACTGGCGCGGTTGACCGCTCCCGGCGGAAAAGTTTTTGCCTATGAGATTGAGCCGGCGCTGGCGGGGCTGGCATCGGCCAACCTGGCTGATCTGGAGCATGTGACGGTCTATCAGCGCTCAGGCGCGGAAGGCACGTTGCCGGAATGCAACCTTATATACGTGAATGCCGGAGCCACCGCGCCGCTGGATATCTGGCTGGATGCGCTGCTTCCGGGCGGAC
>DATCAX010000646.1:0-6388 GCA_036512375.1 Candidatus Angelobacter sp.
GCGGTTCGATTTTGGCGCTCTTGCCGGATTAAAGCATGCGAAAGCATGGCAGGCTCGAATTACTCCGCATGAAATTAATGAACAGCCAGCATGAATAGCGGGAATTGCGATTCGCAGGGATACAAAAAAGCAGATTAGGTACATCAAAAGGTTGTTTTGGGGTGCAAAAAGGCGGTTTTGTGTCGACAAGGTACGTCTAGCGGCCGCTGGCGCACCCGAAAGTTAAGATACCTGGGACCGCGAGAGATCTAGGTCGGCGGGACGGGTTGTTGATGTGATCGGGATTCCCGGGCGGCATAGTTAGGGAATCCACATATTGCATTCGCTCCACCTGCAGGAGGGCTGTGCTCACGTCTTCCGGTCGGCTCACAGGTTTCCTGGACTGAAGGGGAAGGATCACTGCATCATCGTTCAAAATCAACAGACAATTTACGCACTGATCCGTAACCTGCTGGAAAGGGAATGCAATCTTGCCCGACTCTTAGCAGAAAAACGACTGACAATATTGGAGCCCGACAACAATGCACGACGCATGGCAGAACGCATTGGTGCTGCAATCCAGTTCGGCGTCGCCAATGAAGCGCCTTGTGTAAGGGTTTTAGGGAGTCCTGGTTGGGGCGATCCGGGCTGGCCTATCGAGGAGGACTTGATAAAGCTCGAAGGAACTTTCACCAGCTCCATAGCAGAACTTCCGTGTGTTGTCATGTGCAAGTACGATTTGCGCATCGTGTCTGACCGCATAGTGAAGACTGCCGGAGCTGGCGCGCATGAATGGGAGATTCGGGCCGGAGTAGTTCGAAAAAATCCTAAAAATCCGCATCGAGTCTAAATCGGAAGCGAGGGTGCCACTCATGACGGAAATGACTTCACGAGTGCTTTCACACGTGGAACTACTCTGGAACGGAATCCAGAAGCTTGAGAACAAATGGCGATTCGCGGGTAAGCCTTACCCGAATGGCATGGCTTCCTTCCCGGGCAAAACAGCATGCGTGTGTTCGTGCTTGAGTGTTGAGCAGATTTGGATTTCTAGTGGCGCGGATTTTCGAAAACAACTAACGATCCAGCAAAGAGAGCAGCTGAAGGCGAAACTGCCAGTGTCTCACCCTGAGACCACTCCACGTGGAAAAGCACCAAGACCCCGAACGAGTTTTTTTACCATACGCCATTGCCTCTGTTCTCCGAGGCAAACGCGTTTTGAAGAACTGAACCGCAAACGATGTGTTTCAATTCGCTCGACTTTTTGCCGCTATACGAGGGGCACTTGGGCGCGCGACGTGTCTGTGGGCAAAGGCTCGCGATGAATAGGTGCCTGTAACGCCGGAGCCATTCTCTCAAGGGCGGCAGCAAGCGCACTTCTACTGACGGGTTTTGACACATAGTCATCCATCCCCGCCGCAATACAGCGCTCCCGGTCCCCGGCCATCGCGTGGGCAGTCATGGCAACAATAGGGATATGTTCAAGCGTGTCTGCTTCGTTTGATCGGATTCTGGAGCTGGCGTCTAATCCGTCCATCTCCGGCATTTGCACGTCCATGAGAATTAAGTCAAAACGATGTTGGCTATGCAGGACGAGGGCCTCCCGGCCTGAGGAAGCGATCATTGTCGTGTGTCCCATTTTTTTCAGCAAGCTGGCAGCAAGTTTCTGATTGATCACATTGTCCTCTGCCACTAAGACGTGCAATGCACGGCCCTGTCGCGGGCTCGTTTCACTTCCCTCGGATCGGGGCTCGGTCCTGCCGCCGCCGAGTGCCTGGCGAATCGCCTTCTGCAGTTCGGCTTCCTGAATCGGCTTGACCAGGTACCGTTCCACACCAAGATTACGGCACCGCGCAGCACTGCTTAACTGATCCGCGGAACTTAACATCATGATGACGGCGCCTGCCAGCTCAGGAGACCGGCGGATGCAGTCGATTACCTGGAAACCATCCATGCCGGGCATTTGTTCATCGAGCACTACAAGTTGGTATAGGCGTTCGGTGCCCGCTTCTTTCAGGAGTTCAAGCGCCCTCGTACCTGACTCTGCGATCGTGACTTTAAGTCCCCAGCGCGCTGCCATTTCACCAAGGATCCGGCGGTTGGTCGCATTGTCATCAACGATCAATACACGAATTCCGCCTAACTGCTCAACACTGATCGGTTCGGCTAACGGTTCTTCGGCTGTCGCATTGGCAAACAGGGCACTGAAATGGAACGTGCTACCCTGCCCCAGAACGCTCTCCACCGACAATTTGCCGCCCATTTGTTGCACGATACGCGATGAGATCGCCAAACCCAGACCTGTTCCACCATATTCTCGCGTGGTTGAGCTGTCGGCTTGCTCAAACACCTGAAATACTCTGTCCTGCTTTTCCCCGGGGATCCCGATGCCCGTATCTTTCACTGCGAAATGCAATTTAGTTCCGCGAGCAGCTTGCGTTTCCGTGCTGACGGAGAGCAGTACCTCCCCGGTTTCCGTGAACTTGATGGCATTGCCAACCAGGTTCAAAATCACCTGGCGCAACCGCCCTGGATCACCCTGCAACCGGCCCGGTATGCGAGCAATATCAAATGCGAGTTCAAGCCCTTTGGCATGAGCTGCTGGAGCCAGACTCTTCATCGCATCGGCAATTAAGTCATCGAGGACAAATGGGACCGAATCGAGGACCATTTTCCCCGCTTCAATTTTCGAGTAATCCAGAATGTCATTAATGATGACCAGGAGAGCATCTCCGGATGACTTCACCATGCTAAGTAATTCGCGCTGTTCTCCGCTTAGGTCTGTCGCAAGCGCCAGTTCGGTCATTCCCAGCACCCCGTTCATGGGAGTCCGTATCTCATGGCTCATATTGGCAAGAAACTGGCCTTTGGCGACGGTGGCTGCTTCCGCGAGTTCTTTGGCTGATTCAAGTTCAATCGTGCGTTGCCGTAAGTCATGGGTACTCTGCTGCAGTTCCTGAGTCCTGGCAGCCACCATGATCACGAGTTCGCGTTCGCGCTCCTTGGCGCGCCACACCTTGCGGCGGTATGCTCCTGTCACTACAAGCACCAGAGCAATAATGCTCAATCCTGCAAACCAGTATGTCTGATAGAAGTGTGGCCTGAGGTAAAACGAAAAGGACGCGCCACTTTCATTCCAGATGCCGTCATTGTTGCCGGCAATAACGCGGAATCGGTACGAGCCAGGAGGAATGTTGGTGTAATAAGCGGAATGGCGCGAGCCAGCGTTGATCCAGTCTTTGTCAAAACCCTCAAGCTGGTACTTGAAACTAACTTTCTCAGGGGCGACAAAGCTCAAGCCTGCGAAATGGAACTCCAGGGCGCCATCTCCTGCGGGTACCGCTGCGCCCGATTGGATGATGGCTTTATCTGCAGACACTTGTTCAATCACAACAGGTGGCGCGAGTTGATTGGTTGGAATGTGTTCCGGATCGACAATAACCACGCCCGCAATATTGGCAAACAGCAGCTTGCCTTCGGATGTCTTCCATGCCGCTGGTCCGAATCCTCCGCCATTGCACTCGGCATTCAACATGCCGTCGGCAGCCCCAAAGGATTGATAGCTTACTGACTTGACGCCGTTGGCTGCAAATTCGTTGAGCTCACTTTTACGAACGCGGGCAATGCCGCGATTGGAACTCATCCATAAATAGCCCGATGCATCTTCAAGAACGGACCAGATATTGTCATCGAATATGCCGTCCTTCTGGGTGAAGCGGGTGAATGTTCCATTCTGATAGCGCAGCAGTCCTCCACCGCTGGTGCCAAGCCAGAGAACGTGATCGCTATCTTCATAGATGGCCTCTACGGGCCCGATAGCCCCTCCTGAGGGCTCCCGCGTGGTGATGGCGGAAAATTTCCCTTGATTGAAGCTTGCAATGCCCCAATGACCGCCGATCCATAGGTTCTGCCTGGAGTCTTCGGTAACAATCATGACTGAGTCGGAAGGCAACCCGTCTTTCTTGGTGTATGAAGTGAATTTACCCTGCTCGAACTTCACGAGCCCGGCGCCATCGGTTGCGATCCAGAGCGCTCCGCGATGGTCAACATATAAGAACCGCACCGCATTGCTGGGAAGGCCATTTTTCGTGGTGTAGGTGGCGGTGAATTTTCCGTGGCTTAAACGATTGAGCCCGGACTGCTCCGTGCCGACCCAGATGTTGTCTTCCCGATCTTCAACAATGGCGGAAATATCATTGCTGCCCGGTCCTAAGGGATTGTGATAGACGGTTACCTTGTGATCTTTTATGCGATTGAGTCCATTCGCAGTTGCCGCCCAGATGCTTCCGTCGCGGCTTTGATACACCCCTTGTACAAGGGGACTACTCAACCCCAAGGCGGAGCCATAGGTCATCACTTTGCCATCCATCAAGCGGTTCACCCCGGCGCCCAGAGTGCCTACCCAGAAACCACCTTCGCGATCTTCATACATCGACATGATGGCATCATTGCTCAGCCCTTGTTTTGTACTCAGGCATTCAAACCGGTAATCCACGAATCTGCACACTCCTCCACCCAGTGTGCCAGCCCAGTGGCTGCCGTCCCGGTCTTGATAGAGCACGCTGACGGCGGCGGCAGGAAGTCCCTCACCCTCTCCGTAGCGCGACAGCCGGCCATGGCTCGAGACAAAAACTCCCTGATCGCTCGTTCCTATCCACAAGTCACCGGCCCGATCCTCGAGAAGCGATCCCACGGTAATCTTCCGCGGCAGACCAAGATCTAACCAAGAGAACCCTTTGGGAGTAGAGCTGAAAACTCCGCGCCGCGTGCCGACAAAAACACGGCCACCCTTCCCGAGTGCAACCGCGGTGATTGTTTCGGGGAGCCCGCTTTCCTTGCCGTACCTGGTTACTTTGCCTGAAGGCTGGAGCCTATTAAGGGCATCAGGAGTGGCAATCCAGATATCACCATCTTCACCCCGAGCAATGGACTGGACAACGTTGCTGGAAAGACCCTCCGCAACTGTGTAAGCACGGAAGATGCCATTTTGATAGTGGACCACGCCGCCGCCACGCACGCCGACCCAGAGACTTCCGTCCCCCGCCGCCAGCAAGGAAGTGACATTGCTCCCTTTGAATGCGGGGGTTGTAGCCTTATTGAAGATGGCGAATTGCGTTCCGTCAAATCTGGCGAGACCCTCTTGCGTTGCGAACCACAGGTAGCCATCCCTTGTCTGCTGAATGGCCTGGACGCTGTTCTGGGGCAGACCGTCAGCTGGGCCCCAGACGCGCCGCACATACTCCGCCAGAGGTCGCGACGGATTGAGACCGAACGCCGCGAAAGGAGACAGCAGAAAAAAGGACACACCAATTACTAGAATCGAGAGCCGCCGGACCATCTTTTTGAGAGACACTATTAATTTCTCCGTCCCGACCAGATTCGGGGGCGTTCCATGACCTCACCCGTTCCGGACGAGAGTCAGCACTCATAAGCTATCGGACACAAACCGACAAAACTTTAACTGCGGAAACGCATCTCCGCAAATCAATGCTCTACGTTCGGCCCACGATGGAATGATTTACGGATGGATCTATCCGCGCGGGATAGCTTGACGAAGCTCGCGCCCATCATTTACCATCCTGACTTCATGCAAACGATGCTCGACAAGTTGAGTTGTATGTGGTGCCGGATGGCACTCTGCACACACATGTCTCTGGAGCGCGGGCGCAAGAACAGCTAGTAGTTAAGAGAAATCTCAAGAGCCCGCCGTCCCGAGATATCCGGACGGCGGGTTTTCTTTTTCTGGGGCGCTCTAAACGGCGCAGATGACAAGGCATTGAACGATGATGGCGAACGCTCACAAACTCACAGTCTCCCTGCCACATGCAATTCTCACTAACATTCTGGGGCTGAAGAACGCGTACCTCCCCGCCCACTGCTGTTTCTCCACCACACTCATGTGTTGGATGGTATGCATGCGTCCGGGGTGGCAAACTTAAGCTGAAACAGGCACCGATACTCCAAGCCACCGCCGGTCAGAAAAACCGGCGGTTTTTCTTTTTTAGGACAAGATTCACATGAAAAAAGGTCATTTCCATCTGAAGCAGCTCGAAGCAGAGAGCATATTCATTTTGCGTGAGGCCGTGGCGGAATTTGCCCGCCCTGTGATGCTCTATTCAATCGGCAAGGATTCTTCCGTGATGCTGCGGCTGGCGCAGAAGGCCTTCTATCCCGGAAAGATTCCGTTCCCTTTGCTGCACATAGACACCAGCTACAAGTTTCCCGAGATGATCGAATTTCGCGATCGGTATGTGGCCAGCATCGGCGCTGACCTAATCGTGCACTCCAACCGCGCTGCCCTGGACGACGGCGCAAATCCTTACACCCTAGGGACACAGAGGTGCTGCGGCCTGCTCAAAACCCGTGCTCTTCTTGATGCCCTGACAGAAGGAGGCTTTGATGCGGCCTTCGG
>DATCAX010000647.1:0-7546 GCA_036512375.1 Candidatus Angelobacter sp.
CCTACAACTGCTCGCCTTCCTTCCATTGGAAGAAAAAGCTGGACGAAACCGCGATCGCAAAATTCCAGACTGAGCTGGCTGCGATGGGATACAAGTTCCAGTTCGTCACGCTGGCCGGCTTCCACGCGCTGAATTACAGCATGTTTGAACTCGCGCATGGCTATGCGCGCGAAGGCATGACGGCATATTCGCGGCTCCAGGAAAAGGAATTCAGGTGCGCGGAAAAAGGTTATACGGCGGTCCGGCATCAGAGGTTTGTCGGCACCGGATATTTTGACGATGTGGCACAAACCGTCGCCAGTGGACAGTCCTCCACCACAGCGATGGAAGGTTCCACCGAGACTGAACAGTTTGTTGAGCCTGCAGCTGCGCTCTCTTTAAAGCCTGCTGCTTAGTTGTTTCCATTGAGGTGATTCGGCCTTCCTGCCTGGCCCGGCAGGAGGGCCTTTTTTTGTGTCGCTTCAAACCGCTTTCACAGCTTCATTGATGGATAGATTCAAGTGCCTTGACGCAGGCGGCTCGGCACGCAAGTCGGCCTCGCCACTCTTTAAAGGTGAATTCAAGACTTTGAGCCGTCAGCCTATCGTCTTCACCAGCAACTTTGTATCGTCAGAGATAATTCCGTCCACGCCCAGTTCGGCGGCGCGGAGCATCTGACGCGGATCGTTGACGGTCCAGGTGATCACGGTTTTGCCCGCGGCGTGTAACTCATGCATCAACTTAGGGGTAAGCAATCCGTGATGAGGCACCACGTAACTGGCGGGCAGCACCTTCCACCGCCGCAGGTGCCAATATGACTTGGAGATCGCGCCCAGAACAAGTGAACTATCCAGTTCATGCAGCTTGCGGACAACGCTGGGCAAAAATGAAGAAATGAAGTAGCCGCGTTGCGGAGGAAAGCGCCTCATGGCCTCCACAACAACCTGCTCCATGCCTCGCACCTTCACTTCAATATTGAGGAAGGCCGTGGCCGAGTAAAGCTCGAGCACGTCTTCCAGGCAAGGTGGCTGGGCGTCCGGCAAACACTTGGCCCGGATCTGCTCAAGTGTGCGTTTGCGGACGACCATACGTTTGAATCTGCCATCATGACAAATAATGGACTGCTTGCCGCGGGTACAGCGGACGTCAAATTCAAAGCCATCAGCGCCGTGCGCCAGTGAGAGATCGAAAGCGGCAACGGTATTTTCCGGTGCGTATAGCCGTGCGCCGCGATGTCCGAGGAGTAGGAGTTTGGCGGGCAAAGCGATCAGCTAATCCAGGTCAAAATCGCGCATAGGCCTGCCCTCATCGGGTGTTTCTTTGGCCTTCTTTACCGCTTCCTGAAATTTTTTCTCCAGCAGGCTGGCATTATTCTTCTGCGCGTCCACCGCCTGGCGGAAGATGGATTCCTTGCGGCCTTCCTGCTCACGCATGGCTTTGGCGGCAGCCTCAAAATCATTGAACATTTTGGGCTTGACCGCCGCAACGTGCGAGATCAGCGCCTTGGTCTCGGGATCAACTTTCAGCACCGCATTGCAGCAGGGGCAGCCAACTTCAAAGGGTTCAGTCGGAGACTTTGCCATAGACAGATTGTAAGCCAGCGGAGCAAGAAAAGCCCCCTCGAAGAACAGCGAAACTCACTTGGGATGAATTGGTTCAGAGTCAACCAGGTTTTCCTGCTCATCCTGCATCTTTTTCGCCACGATTTCAAGCCGCAGGACAAAAAACCAGTACCCTACACAAGACAACAGAGGCGCGAGAACCAGGAGAAAGACGAAGAACATGCGGACTTGGCGCACCTGCGGCAAATCGCCCACCAGCCCGCCCGCAATGGCGGCGCCCAATAATGTGCCAAACAGGCAGCTTACAACCGGAGACATCCAGCTTGCCCTGGTGTGATCGGGAAGCTTCTCCTCGTATTCCTGGTCGGTATACCCGGGAATTTCCTGTTTCCAGTCCGCAGGAGTAAATGGCTCCATCTCGGCCGCCAATTCCTCTTCCGAGAGCTCTGTTTCCATCTCCTGATCAGGAGATTCTTGCGTAAACGAACCGGTCCGGAATTCGTCTTCCGAACCGCCAGCCTGAAATTCCTTCTTGTCATCCAAAGGACGCATAAAATAGCAAACACTGCTATTTTGCTACAATCCTTGAGAGAACTCCAGTTTTATGGCAGCGGAGACCGCATTTACTGACGTTCCTACGGCGATTAAAGAGATCCGTGCCGGCCGCATGATCGTGGTTGTGGACGATGAAGACCGCGAAAATGAGGGTGACCTCACCATGGCCGCCGAGAAGATCACGCCGGAAGCCATCAACTTCATGGCAAAGTTTGGGCGCGGACTGATCTGCCTGGCCATGACGCCGGAACGTCTGGACTATCTGCGCATCGGCCCCATGACGCGCGAAAATACCTCGCCGTATGGAACCGCATTCTATGAAAGCGTCGAGGCGCGTGAAGGCGTAACGACCGGAATCTCCGCCCATGATCGTGCGCGGACGATTCAAGTAGCCATCGATCCGGCAAGCCGCGCGGGAGACCTGGTGCGTCCGGGGCATGTGTTCCCTCTTTGTGCGCGCAAAGGCGGGGTGCTGGTTCGCGCCGGACAGACAGAAGCTTCGGTCGACCTGGCGCGGATGGCAGGCATGATTCCCGCCGGCGTGATCTGCGAGATCATGAATGAAGATGGAACCATGGCCCGTGTGCCTGACCTCACCGGATTCTGCAAGACGCACAACCTGAAAATGCTCACTGTAGCGGAGTTAATCCGCTATCGCATGGAAACCGAGAGTCACGTAGCGCGGGTAGGCGAAGCCATTCTTCCCACGCGCTACGGCGAGTTCCGCATGATCGCTTTTGAAAACCAGCTCGACGGTGAATCTCACGTTGCCCTGGTAAAAGGCGACGTGGAACGCGCGACCGGCCCGGTGCTGGTGCGCATGCACGCGCATTGCCTGGCAGGCGATGTCTTCGGTGGTTCTCTTTGCGATTGCCAGCAAGTCCTCGACCGCTCGCTGGAGATGATTGCGAACGAAGGCATAGGCGCATTGATCTACCTGCACCAGAGTTCCAAGGGCTTCAATGTGGACGATAACAAACGACTGGCGTTCCACCGTGAAGTACGCGAGTCAGCGCCCGCCCACCAGCGAAAGACGCAGCGAGAGATCGGCGTGGGCGCACAGATCCTTTCCGGCCTGAACATCCGTTCCATCCGCCTGCTGACCAACCACCCTAAGCGTGTGGCGGCATTGGAAGGCTTCGGCATCACCATTGTTGAGCAGGTGCCGGTACCAACGACGAAGTCTATGGCGAAGTAGATCGAACACAGCCGAGGGCACCGCTACCCCGCGCTGTGCCACGCTTAGCGTAGCTTCAAATGCACGGCCTTCACGTCATTCGAAGTGAAGACTGAAATGAATGGCGCCGGAGCTGCTGCCTTCTCCACGGCAGGACGTCCGCCGGCTTCCAATCGTTCCACCAGGCAAGCGACACCAGCGATATTAAAGCCGAATTCACGCGCGGCTTCAATAGCCTGGATGGTCGAACTGCCGGTGGTGCAAACGTCATCCACAATCACCACGCGTGCGCCCTTTTCCTGAAACCCTTCCACCCGACGGCCCATGCCGTGGGCTTTTTCTGCCTTGCGCACCAGAAAACCGTGGATTGGAGCGCCGGCCTGAGAACTGATGACGGACGTAGCGACAACGATTGGGTCGGCGCCCATGGTGAGTCCACCCACGGCCTGCGGCTGCCAGTTCTGCCGCTGAATAAGATCAAGGAAAACTTGTCCAGTTAGTTCAGCGCCGTGCGCGTGAAGCGTAGTGGTACGGCAATCAATGTAGTAATCGCTCTTCGCGCCGGAAGAGAGGGTGAATTCACCCAGGCGGAAAGAGTTGGTAGCCAGCAACTCAAGAAGTTGTTCGCGCGTACGCGTAGAAGACATATGTTTTCAAGACTATCTTATTTTTCAGGCTTAGGTTCCCTGCATCTGACGGAAGCCGTGCGTAACAATGTAACTTTGCAGCAAGAGGACAAAATTATAAGTCATATGAACGATCACACAGGTCGCCACGGAGTTGGTCCGCATCCGAGTGACCGTAAGCGCAAGGCCGACGACAAAAATCAGAAGCAACGGCGCCCATGAATAGCCCAATTGCGCGCCGTGAAGCAAGGTAAACGCAGAAGCGGTGATGATCACTGAGGCCGCCGCGCCCATCCAACGCGCGAGAGCGGGGTAAAGGAAGCCACGAAACAGCAATTCTTCCATGAGCGGGGCCACTAAGATACCAAACGCTCCCAACAGCAAGGCTGAAGGACGGTCCTTGAAATACTCCATGATGGGGAGCGAGTCTGGTATCCACCGATGTAAAACAACCTCGCCAATATCCGATATCAAGGCCAGGGCTGCGCCTCCCATCAATGCGTTCGCCAAGATGCGTCCGCGAACCGGCAGGTTCCAGTGGACTGCCTGCGCCAGCGAAGTCCTGTGACGCACCCAGATCAGAAGCGCCATGAAGCCCACAATCGCCACATAGATCACGAATTGCGTGGGCACAATGAAAAAAGCGTTCTTTGTCAGCGCTTCTTCCAGGGCTTTGGGATTCAGGCCGGAAGAACGATGCGCAAACATGAAAATGACCGCGGCGACACTGCCTAGAAGAATAAATGCCACGGCCATCGCAACACTGACCAGTAAGACATCCAGCAGATCGACTTCGGTTTTTGCCGGTTCGGGAAGCGGTAACAGTTCCACTTCAATCGGAGGAACCGGCTCGGCTTGCGAAATGGGATCTAATGAATGCACAAGATTGAGGGAATGGATCCTCAAAATCCAATGTACACCATGGATAGATTTCTTAGAAAAAGACTAAAGGGGTAGCGTTAAAGCGTTTGGAAGCCAAAGTCGCTACCCCCTCGATTGTGCCCAGGTATAAGGAGAAGGTTGGACACAATCTACTTTACAAAATGAATCATTAAACAACTTTTATTGTTTGTTACGAATCCGGAACATAATCGCACAAGGGTTCTGCAATCAATCACTTGCGCGATCTGTTCATGTATTCCGACAAAGCCTGCCCAGTGTAGGATTTCTTGATTTTCGAAACCTGGTCTGGCGTTCCCTGTGCCACCACTCTTCCGCCATCCTCTCCGCCTTCCGGCCCCAGATCAACGATCCAATCAGCATTTCGGATGACATCAAGATTATGTTCAATGATGACCACCGAATTCCCCAGATCGGTAAGCCGATGGATGACTTCCAGCAGTTTGCTCACATCTTCAAAATGGAGGCCAGTGGTGGGTTCGTCCAGCAGGTAGAGAGTTCGTCCTGTCTGGCGTTTGGAAAGTTCTTTGGCGAGCTTCATGCGTTGGGCTTCGCCACCGGAAAGAGTCACCGCGGATTGGCCCAGCTTGATGTAACCCAATCCCACATCGTCCAGGGTTTGGAGCTTTTGCCGGATCTGCGGAATATCTTCCAGAATCGGCAGCGCTTCAGCGACCGATGTCTCCAGCAGGTCAGCGATGGACTTACCTTTGAACCTTACCGCCAGCGTTTCATGGTTATAGCGATGGCCACCACAGACTTCGCACAGGACGTAAACGTCCGGCATAAAGTTCATCTCGATCCGCCGCTGACCCTCGCCCTGGCAATGTTCGCAGCGTCCGCCAGAGACGTTGAACGAAAAGCGGCCTGCCTTGTAACCGCGTTCGCGTGACTCCGGCAACATGGCGTAGAGATCGCGGATATGTGTGAACACGCCGGTATAGGTCGCTGGGTTGGAGCGGGGCGTCCGGCCAATGGGCGATTGATCGATGCGGATGACTTTATCAATGTGCTCAGCCCCGGAGATTGCTTTGTGCGCGCCGGGTTCCTCCCGCGATCGATACAGCGCTTTGGCCAGCGCTTTGTACAGAATGTCATTGACCAGCGTTGATTTTCCCGATCCCGACACGCCGGTTACTACCGTGATGACGCCCAGCGGGAACGTCACATCAACCGTGCGCAGATTGTTGGCCTTAGCTCCCAGAATCGTAATGGCCTTGCCATTGGCGGCACGCGGCTCAAAACGCGCAGCAATATTTTTTTGGCCAGAAATATACTGGCCCGTTAGCGATCCGGGCTGATCCATAATCTGCTGTGGTGTGCCGAAGGCTACTACCCCTCCTCCCAGCAGCCCCGCGCCGGGACCAAGATCAATCACATAGTCAGCGCGGCGGATGGTTTCTTCGTCATGCTCCACCACCAGCACGGTGTTTCCCAGATCCCGCAAGTGCTCCAGAGCCTGAAGCAAGCGGTCGTTGTCCCGATGATGAAGTCCGATGGAGGGCTCGTCTAGCACATACAGCACTCCGCGCAGCTTGGAACCAATCTGCGTCGCCAGCCGGATGCGCTGGCCTTCGCCGCCGGAAAGCGTTGCGGCCGAACGATCGAGCGATATATAGCCCAGGCCTACAGCATGTAGAAACTGAAGCCGTTCGCTGATCTCATGCAGCACCCGTCCGGCAATCAAGCGTTCCCGGTCTGTCAACGTGATTTTCGCGGCGACATCCACGGAACGCGAAACCGGCAGCGCTGTAAAGTCTGAAATAGAAAGTCCATTTACCTTTACGCCAATACTTTCCGGGCGCAGCCGCTTGCCCCGGCAGACCGGACAGCTTGTCGCGGACATGAAACTCAGCATCCACTCGCGATAGCTTTCAGAAGTTGATTCTTCAAGGTTCTGCTTCAGGAAACCCAGCACGCCGCGAAAACCCAGGCGCGGAGCTTCTTTTTCATCGGGACCATAGAGCAGCAGGTTCTGGATTTTCGCAGGAAATTTCTCAAACGGCGTCGCGAGATCAAACTTGTAGGCCGCAGCCACGATGTCGACCATCCGCTGAAGATACGTCGATCCAGAACCTGGGCCGAGTGCGCCATCCAGCAGCGGCTTAGACCAATCGACAATGATCTTGGCCGGATCAAAATCATATTTGCTACCCAGGCCGTTACACTCCGGACATGCGCCGTAAACGCTATTAAAAGAAAATGACCGAGGCTCCAGCGAAGGAATGCTGATGCCGCAATCGGGGCAGGCCATCCGGGCAGAGAAGAGATGCTCTTCTCCGTTTACCACCGCCACTTGTACCAGCCCCTTGCCCAGTTTCATGGCCGTCGCCACGGACTGTTCCAGCCGCTTCTCAATCCCTGGCTTGACCAGCAGGCGGTCAATCACCACCTCAATCGTATGGTTCTTGCGTTTATCCAGCTGGATTTCGTCCAGTTCTTCGTCCAGATGGCGCAGTTCACCGTCAATGCGCGCGCGAACAAAGCCGTGTTGGGCCAGCTTGGCCAGTTCTTCCTTGAACTCGCCTTTACGTCCGCGGACCAGCGGCGCCATGATCATCACCCGATCTTCGGCTTTGAGCTGCATGACACGTTGCACAATCTGGTCCGACGATTGCCGGCTGATCGGCTTATCGCACCGCGGGCAGTGCGGCACACCCACTGAGGCATACAGCAGGCGTAAATAATCGTAAATCTCAGTGATTGTTCCAACTGTAGATCGCGGGCTACGCGAGGTAGTCTTCTGC
>DATCAX010000648.1:0-4371 GCA_036512375.1 Candidatus Angelobacter sp.
CCACAAGGTGCGTGTGCTTGGGAGTTTCCGTTTCCGGCGCGGCTACCAGCATTCTTCCCGTCATCCCCAGATGCACGATCCATTGGCTGCCGCCAGCAGCTTTTGCGGGGCCCAGATCGAAAACAATATGTTTTCCTACTCGCCGAACCCGTTCCACTTGCGCGCCTTCCAGAGCTGCGGAAATTTCCGCGGCAGAAGACTTGAGCGGCTCAGGTTTGTTGCCCACCCAGACTGAGTCAATGCGGTCTCCGGCCACGCGCTTGTTCAACCCGTTGGCAATTGTTTCGACCTCTGGCAATTCTGGCATGTGAATAAATCATCTCATGGTTTGCGGAAGGCATTTCAACCGGCGCTGACAAGCCCGCAACTTCAGCGGGATTGATCGAAGCCCGGCCCGCAGCAGTTACAATGGAACCGCCGCTACCGGAGGCATTTGAAACTCTTCGACAAAAAAACTGCTCAGGCGCTGCTGACCATCCTGGTCTTTGCCCTGGTACTGATGTTTTTATACGTTGCCTGGCGCGCGATCATTACGTTTCTCTTCGCAATTTTCTTTGCTTACATTCTGGAGGCGCCGGTGTCCCGCCTGCAGGTCTGGCTCAAGGGTTCCCGCCCGGCAGCGATTGCTGTGGTGTACCTGTTGTGTGTTGGCGCGCTGATCGTTACGTTTTCACTGATTGGCCCGCCAGTATTGGAAGAGGCACAGAAACTGACGCAGCAAACCCCTGAGTTGGGTAAGAAGATAAGTCCCGCAAGTCTGGTGCAGCAGTTTGGCGCCAAACATGGCTGGAACCATGATACCGTGGATTGGATCGCGCATTACCTGGATCAACATCAGAGCGAACTGATCGCGACCACCCAGAACTTCACGCTGCGCGCGGCCAAGACGGTCCAGGGCATGTGGTGGCTGATTTTGGTCCCGATTCTTGCCATCTTCTTTCTTAAAGACGGACATCAGTTGAGCCAGAACGTCATCAATTCAGTGGAAGATCCGCGCAACCGCCGAATGGTTGCGGAGACTGTGCAAGAGATGGATTCAATGCTGGGACATTTCATCCGCGCCCAGTTGACGCTTGCCGGACTCGCCATGGTGGTAGTGACCTTTGCACTCTGGATCATGCGTGTGCCGTATGCGTTTGCCTTAGGACCCGCAGCCGGCGCGATGGAATTCATTCCTGTGGTCGGCCCAGCTCTGGGCGGCTTGGCGGTGCTGGTGGTTGCCCTGCTTTCCGGCTATGGCCATATGTGGTGGCTCTTGATCGTGCTGCTTGTCTGGAGAGGTATTCAGGATTATGTGACCTCGCCTCGCATCCTGGGACACACTCTGGAACTCCATCCTCTTACTGTTTTGTTCGGAGTGTTTGCCGGCGGCGAAGTAGCCGGCGTGATCGGCGTGTTCCTCTCCATTCCAGTGCTGGCCACACTGCGAATTCTCTGGCATACGTGGCTGCTCTATCGCAGAACCGGTCAAAAGACCGCGGCGTAAAGGACTGCGATAAACGCTCTGTTTGCCGGAACTGTTCCTGGCTCTTCCGGGCCGCTTCCGTGGCTGTATAATCGAGCGTTCGCTTACTCTCATTTTGAGGCTTGGAGCAATGGCAATCTCAGGAATCGCGGCTATACCCGCACTGAAAGAAGTTTATACGCAGCTTAAGACGCGCATGGACAAAGCGGTGGAAGACTTCCGCACCAACCTGGCTGCGGCACGCACGGGCCGCGCGACCGTCAACATGCTGGACCCTGTCCGCGTGCCATATTACGGATCTGAGATGCCGCTCAACCAGGTGGCCACGGTGCATTCGCCGGAATCTCAGTTGCTCACGGTGCAGCCTTACGATCCAGGCATCATTGCCGATATTGAGAAAGCCATTCGTTCCGCCGGCCTGGGCTTGAATCCCCAGAACGACGGTAAGATGATCCGCATCCCGGTGCCGCCGCTTACGGAAGAACGCCGCAAAGATATGGTCAAACACCTGCACAAAATCCTGGAAGACCACCGCACGGCGATTCGCAATGTCCGTCGCGATGGCAATGACGCGATTAAGAAGACCATGAAGGACAAGAAAATCTCTGAAGACGAAGAGAAGAAGGCGCTGGATGAAGTCCAGAAGCTGACGGATGCGGAGATCAAGAAAATGGAAGAGATGGCGGCGACCAAGGAAAAGGAATTGATGACGGTCTAGGAACCGGTTTCGAGCAATGAAAAAGCCCGGTGTGACGGGCTTTTTCTTTTGTAATGAGTTTACAGACCGCAACGTTTAATGCGGCAGCTTTTTCCAGTCGTCCAGAATTTCCGGTTTCCCGTCGCGAACCACGGTGGTATAGATCTGGTCAAAACCTTTGTGCCGCGTAGGGCTGTATTTCAACGTCAACCTTGGTCCCAGGCCAACGTCTTTGCTCTGAATCGACTCCAGAGCGGTAATGAGCTTTTCGCGAGTCAGATCTTTGCCGGCCCGCTTGAGGCCTTCCACGAGCACCATCGCGTCCACGAAGCCTTCAAGGCTCACGAAGCTGGGCTGCTCATTGGGATAAAAATTTTTCAAAGATTCACGATAAAGAGCGACGGCAGGAAAGTCCGTGCGCGTATACGGCGGCACCACCTGCGTAATAACTGTGCCTTCGGCGTCTTTGCCTGCTTCAGTGATGAATTTTTCTGTCCCAACAAAAGAGACAGTGAGAAAGATGGGATGCCATCCGGTGGCATGGGCCTTTTTGATGATTTCCGCGACCGGAGCATACGGGCCCACGATCAATACGGCTCCGGGATTCATTGGGCGAACAGCGTTCAGGCCTTTTTCGACATCAAGCGTGTTGCGCGGGAAAGTGCCCATGCCCACGGGCGTGGCATTGTGTTTTTTGAGTGCTAGTTGCAGGCCGCTGAGCACTGCCTGTCCGAAGGCGTCGTCCTGGTAAATCACGCCAATTTTGTGGATCCCGAGCACGTTCCAGAGATTGTCGACTTGCTCACGGGTCTCATCGTAATAAGACGCGCGGACATTCATTACGTAGTGCTTCAAAGGCGTGTAGAGCATTTCAGCGCCGGTGAAGAGACCGACGACGGGGACTTTATTTGCCTCAGCCAGGGGAACATACTTGGCGGCCGTCGGCGTGCCGACAAAAAAACCCGCACTGAAAATTCCTTCCTTCTGCAACCGCTTAAAGCAGTTTTCAGCATTGGCTGGCTCATAGCCATCATCGAACGCCAGCAGTTGAATTTTGCGGCCAAACACACCGCCTTCTGCGTTTACGGTGTTGAGATATGCGGTGGCGCCCACGATCGTTTGCAGGCCAAGAAACCTTGCCGGCCCGTCGAGCGCGGAGCAAGACCCAACCAGGATCTGGCTATTGGTGATTCCCGGAACCGCCTTCTGTGCCTGAGCGCAGGCCATGGATACCAAAGCCATTACAGCAAGCAGAGTTGCCAGCTTGTGCGAATGCGTGTTCATAGAGCACCTATTTCTGGGTGGCCTGCCATGAGACGTTGTTTGCCCCGGGGCAGAATTCCGCTTGAACCGCCGGAATGCCAACGTAACCTGTTGACATTCATGCCCCAATGACCGCCCTCAAGGGCGGTCAACCCCATACTAACTCTTGCACTAGCGGTTAGAAGCGGTTTGCACGGTTACTGGCGTTGACTGCGCAGATTCACGCTGTGCAGGTGCTGCTTTTGCCTTGAGGGCCGCACGGCTGGCTGCGCTGGGCTTTTTTGCCGCAACCTTGGCTGGCTTGGGTGCTGGTTTTGAATTTTTAGCGGCGACTGGATTGTCGTCGAAATGGTCGGGACTGACTTCTTGCTGTGCCGACATTGAGATGGACAAAAGGACCACGGCCGCAAACAGCAGGCCGATCCCCGGAATAGATTGCTTTGCAAACTTCATGATTTTCTCCTCCGTCTTACTGGGTACATCGTGTGGACCCAGTATCGTGCAGAGGCGAGCGTTCCTGAAGATCACGAAGGTAATTCAGGGAGGGATTTGATATAGGAGCACGAAACTAAAGTAATCGAACAAAAGGAGCGTTTTGGGCGAGGGAGCTTCTGTTTTGTCAATTTACATCCAGCCAGACTGATGCCAGAATGTCCCGGCTTACTTAATCGGAATCGAAGAAACCTATGTCACGGGCGGCCACACCAACAGACGAAGCTGTGCCTACGGCTACCCTCCCCGGTGCTTCTGGCTCAAACTCAGAGCCAGCTCTCCCGGTTATTGCGGGAAAATGGCGAGGTAGTTTCTGGGCGCTCATCGTTACCCAGTTCCAGGGAGCGTTCAGCCTCAACGTGCTGCGCTACCTGCTGACCTTCATGGTGATGGGCGGGGCGCTATCGCATGCTCACAGCGACACATTGGTGTCTGTGATCACACTGCTGTTTTT
>DATCAX010000649.1:0-5677 GCA_036512375.1 Candidatus Angelobacter sp.
CGAAAGCGTAAGCGCCCGCCGGCGAACCGTGCCTGCTGACGTTCACGCACCTGCCCGGCGGTGGCTCCGATGGAGACACTTTGTGTCTATGAATGGGACATGCAGGTAGGCGAGCGAATGTACCAAAAAAGAAAAGGAGAAAAAAGTATGTCGAGAAAAGAAGACAACAGAGTACTCGCGCGCTCAGGCGCTCGTGAACTGACTGTCGACGAAGTCGACCAGGTCAGCGCGGCGATGGCCGCTCACACTAACGTATGCACAGCCATCATGGCCACCGCAACTCATACTGGGCCCGGTGACGGCGACGGATGCAGTGACACTGACGCATCTGCCACCTTCATCTAGGAAACCCGGCCGCCTGCTTCTTTAAGCGGCTGATCGCTTCGCACATTTTTGTAAAAGCCTGGGCCCGCGCAAGTGGACTCAGAGTAGCCAAAGGAGAAAAACAATGAATGACCAGGACAGAGTATTGATTCGCCGGGGCGCTCGTGATCTGACACCGGAAGAGGTCGACCGCATCAGTGGAGGACTGCGTACCCTTACCGCCTGCACGATCGGTTCTGCAGCCCAAAAAGACGGAGATGCTTCCATCGGTGAATGCTAGCTCTTATCGGGCCGCTCCTTGCGGGTGGCCCGGCAAGACCATATCTGAAGAGCTTGGGGCCCGCTTCAACGGACCCAAAATGAAGAAAGGAGAAAAACATGAATGAACAGGACAGAGTTTTAACTCGTCAAGGCGCTCGTGAGTTGAATCCGGAGGAAGTCGAGCGCGTCGGTGGAGGTTTCAACACTCTAGTCATCACCTTCGGTCCTAATGGCAGGGACGGAGATGGTCTCCTGGGTGAATCCTAGTTTTAGCGGCCGCTCCTCTTGGTGGCCAGGCATGGCTCTTTTGACGAGTTTGGGCCCGAGTAGTGGACCCAAAATGATGAAAGGAGAAAAGTATGAGTGACCAAAACAGGGTATTGATGCGCAAGGGCGCTCGTGAGTTGACACAGGAAGAAGTGGAGCGTGTTCCCGCGGGCTTGGGCACTAAGACCAAGTGCACCTTGGCTCCTGTGAGCGGCAGGGATGGAGATGCTTCCATCGGTGAATGCTAGCACTTATCGGGCCGCTCCTTGCGGGCGGCCCGGCAAGATCTATTTGAAGAGCTTGGGCCCGCTACAACGGACCCAAAATGACGAAAGGAGAAAAACATGAATGATCAGAACAGAATATTGATTCGCCGGGGTGCTCGCGAGTTGACACCGACAGAAGCCGACCTCGTCAATGGCGGATTTCGTACTCTTTCACTCTGCACCGCCTCGCCTTCTCCGGATGGAGATCAGCACGTCGGTGAGCTTGGCTGTTAAACGGATCACACTTGTCTTATCGACAAGAAAACAATGCTCAATGGAGATTAGGCCATTGGCGAGCACGGATGAATCAATTCACAGGTGGCTGCCCCGGTGGCCACCTGCCATTTCACAACGAGACAAACCCAAGCGGAGGCGATTACCATGAAGCTCATAGTTTTAGCGCCGGAAGATGATAACCACACAGCCCCCATTAAGTGGGCGCTGGAAAAAGCGGGCCAAAAGGTTGTGTGTTGGGCCGGTCTCTCCTGGACTGACGAAGGCCAGTCATCGCTCCTGATGAATGGCGACGACACACTCATTCTGGGAGGCCATTCTGTTGATGCCGGTGACGTGATATGGATTCGCCGCCCCGAGCCGCCTGTTCCCAATCCGAAAACCGCCGAATCAGACAAGAAATTTGCCTCCCTGGAATACCGCTCCTTCTATCATTCCATCGCTTATTTCCTGGAAACTCTTCCGGTCTGGTGCATCAACAAGTATTCGGCTGCCCGAGTGATGATCCAGAAGGCTGTGCAAATGCAACTTGCCCGCAAATGCGGCCTCAAGACGCCAGCCACCCTTATGTCCAACCATCCTGCAACGGTGAGAGATTTTTTTGCGCGCGAGAATACCCGCAACATCTGCAAAGGCTTTACCCCTCACGTATGGCAGAAGGAAGGCAAGATGTCTGTCGCCATCACGGAAACTTTTGAGCTGACGGGCAATCAGCTGCCGAACGATGAAATTCTGACTTACGCGCCGGCCATCTATCAGGAACGCGTGCCCAAAGAATTTGATATACGCATGGTGCTAATGGGCGATCATATTTATTCCTACGCGCTCAAGAACAAGAAACAGGCGCTGGATTGGCGGCAGGATGCAGGTTTAGGCCACGTTACAGCCGAGCTGGTTCCTACTCCGCCTGATGTCGAAAAAGGCGTGTTGGAATTCGCGCGACAATCCGGGCTGTGTTTTGGCTCACTTGATTTCGGCGTTGACGCCCAAGGCAAGTGGTGGTTCCTGGAAATCAATGAACAGGGTCAGTTCCTTTGGATCGATCAGTTCAATCGTGACGCGAGGTTGCTGGAAAAGTTCTGTGCGTTCGTAACTGCGCCCCAGGGCTCAATCTTGCCTCTGGAGGCTCGGCAAGACCTGTTCCCTTCTCTTGAAGAATATGAAGAGTTGCTCAAGCGGGAACAAGTGCCGCCCACCGCGCGTGGCCGGACTGACGATCCATTCCTCTCCATGGAGGCCTAGCGTAAAAGTCCGCTTTGCGGTTGGTGTCCGCTTTGGAGTACAACAGGTGCGATGAAAATCGCGAAGAAAGCTCTGAAACTGGCAGACGCGTTCGAGGTTAAGCACGCCGACTCTTTTCGGCTGAAAGATTACAATCCCGGCGACATCCGCGGGATACATTCCAAAGAGAAAGCCGACCAGCTTTTGCGGCAAAGCGTGGCCGTGCTGCAAAATTTGCAGGAAAAACTCTACGCCCAGAATCAGTGGGCCGTGCTGTTGATCTTCCAGGCCATGGACGCCGCCGGCAAAGACAGCTTGGTCAAGCACGTAATGTCCGGCGTAAACCCGCAGGCCTGCGAGGTATCGAGTTTCAAGCAGCCCTCAGTAGAAGAACTGAACCATGACTTCCTCTGGCGGACCACGCGCCAGCTGCCTGAACGGGGAAAAATCGGTATCTTCAACCGTTCTTATTACGAAGAAGTCCTGATCGTCCGCGTTCATCAGGAGTATCTGGAGAAACAACACCTGCCGCCTCAACTGGTCACGAAGAAAATATGGAAAGAACGTTTCGAAGATATTCGCAATTTCGAGCAACATCTCATCCGGAATGGGATCCTGGTCCGGAAATTCTTTCTCCACGTCTCAAAAGAGGAGCAGAAGCGGCGTTTTCTTGCCCGCCTGGAGGAGCCTGAAAAAAATTGGAAGTTCTCTGAAGCTGACGTTCACGAACGCAAATACTGGGACGACTACATGAATGCCTATGAAGAGATGATCCGGCACACCTCCACACCGGAAGCGCCGTGGTATGTAGTGCCTGCCGACCACAAATGGTTTACCCATATCGCCGTAAGTTCGGCCATAATCCAGACGCTTGAATGCCTTGACCTTCACGCTCCGAAAGTCGACAAACAGCGCCGCAAGCAACTGGAAGAAGCAAAACAGGCATTGCAGAAGGAGGGCGACTGATCTCTTACGCCTTAGCCTGGTACTTAATATTGTCTGAGAGCGGTGAGGTCAGCCACTGCGCCAGGCTTTGCGCGTTGCGGTCGCGCTCTGAGGTTTCTGCGCTCGTAATATCAATCGGCCATTGCACACCAATCTGGGGATCCGCGAAATAAATTACTCCTTCGCCCTTCTGGTTGTATACCCCGGTAGTCTTGTACTGGACCTCGCAATCGTCTGTAAGCGAGCAGAATCCGCGGGCGAAACCATACGGCGCCCAGACCTGCTTCTTGTTTTCCCCAGAGACTTCCACGCCAAACCATTCTCCCAGCGTCGGCGAGCCCTTGCGAATGTCTACAGCTACCAGGAACGCCGCGCCGCGGGTCACGCGCATCAACTTGCCCATGGCGGGTTCCCACTGGAAGTGCAGGCCGCGCAACACCCCTTTTTTTGATTTGGAATGGTTGTCCTGAACAAAGTTTGTGGGCAGCCCCAATTCACGGAACTGATCCTCGCGATAGGTTTCCATGAAGAAGCCGCGCGAATCACCGCGCACCTCCGGCTGCACAACAATCACGTCGTTCAAGTGAACCGAGTCAATCTTGAAACTCATTTCGGCGTTCGCTCCATCGCACGTTTGGATCCGTGCGTCAGGAAAGATTCTTCTGCGCCTGCGCCGAATCCATCTTGAGTGTAACAGCCGTTTGCTCCGTACCGGAGAGCGCCTGCCAGCCGCGGCGCGAGAGGTCCCAGAAGATCAGGTACCCTGCGCCGGCGGCAATCGCCAGCAGTAAAAGCCCCAGCGGCAATTCTCCAAAAATGATCTTGCCGATTCCAAACAGAGTCGCGTATACGAGCACGCATCCCATGAGCCAGTCAAAAGCGTTGCTGCCGATATCGCGCACGTGCGGAATTTCCGGGGCAAGCGCGGCAATCCGCTTCCAGCCATAAACTGTGGGACGCACGCGACGATAAAATGCCAGCAGTTTTTCATCGGACTCCGCTGGAGTAAGAAAAGTAGCCGCAATCCATGCCACGGTCGTGATTCCCGCCGTGATCAGCGAGGTCTTGGCGAATGTAACCGGATCGTCGCCCGGAAAATGTTTGTGTAGATAAAGCGCGACCACTGCGGCCACGACCATGGCGCTGATTTCACTCCAGGCGCTGATGCGCCACCAGTACCAGCGCAGAATGTACACCGCTCCTGTCCCCACACCGAGACCAAGAACGATCTGCCACCCCTGGCCGACCGAATGTAACTGTGAAGCGACATAGCCGCTGATCAATACCATCAGGATGGTGAACAGCCGCCCGACTGCGACATAATGTTTCTCGGTTTTTTCCCGCGCTAGGAAACGGCGGTAAAGATCATTCACCAGATAGGAAACGCCCCAGTTCAACTGCGTTCCCAGGGTTGACATGAACGCCGCCAGAAAAGCGGCCACCATCACGCCGCGCAACGCCGGCGGAAGAAAATCGCGCAGCACCATGACATAGCCCTGCTGGGGATTCGCCCCGAAGGACGCATCAGGACGCAAGCCGCCGTGCGGTGAATACACCGCCAGTGCCACCAAACCTGTAATGATCCAGGGCCACGGGCGGACGGCGTAATGCGCGATGTTGAACCACAGTGTTGCACCCAGAGAGTTTTTTTCATCGCGAGCACAGAACATGCGCTGCGCCACGTAGCCTCCGCCGCCGGGCTCGGCGCCCGGATACCACGCCGACCACCACTGCACTCCCAGATACATCAGGAACGTTAGCACCGGCAGCGTCCAGAGCGCGCTTGATGTCCAGCCCAGATGGAAGTCAGGAAAGAACGCCAGCGGATTTGAAGGGTGTGCCCCGGTTTTCTGCGCTGCCTGACTGACCACTTGAAGTTGCAACTTCAGAGCCTGCATACCACCTATTTTCACCACAGCAACCCATGCCAGCACAACCACCATGGTCATTTTCAAAATGAACTGAAAGAGATCCGTGACCAGCACGCCCCAGAGTCCGCCGATGGATGTGTAAATCCCGGTAAATGGAATCAGTACAAAGATGCAGATCAGAAGCGCCGTATGGCTGGGTGCTCCCAGCGTGTAATGCAGCAGCGTGTGTCCGCCCAGAGCGAGTTCCACGACTTTGCCTTGTGCGATCAGTGGCCCAAGGAGCACGGC
>DATCAX010000650.1:0-10147 GCA_036512375.1 Candidatus Angelobacter sp.
TCGGCAACAGTGGGAGGCGAGGTAGATCTTTATGAGCCGGTGCATGGTTCCGCGCCGGACATCGCAGGAAAAGGCATTGCCAATCCGCTGGGCGCGATTGCCTCGGCAGCCATGCTGCTGCGTCTCTCTGCCGGTATGAGCCATGAAGCCGCCGACCTGGAATACGCTATCTGTCAGGTGCTGGATGAAGGCCATTGCACCTCGGACCTGGCGGGACCAGGCAAACACGTTGTCGGCACCAGTGAAATGGGAGATCTTGTGGAGCAGCGCTTTGTGGGAATGCTTGACCGGCGCTTTTCCTATCACGCTGTATGAAGCACATGACTGCACGCACGCTGTTTGACAAAATATGGGACCGCCACGTGGTCTGCACCGGACCTGAAGGCTCGTCCATTCTTTATGTCGATCTGCATCTTGTGCATGAAGTTACTTCACCGCAGGCGTTTGAGGGGCTGCGGCAGGCGAATCGCAAAGTCCGGCGGACTGATCTGACCTTTGCCACGCTGGACCACAACATCCCGACAACCGGTGACCGCATGCTGCTGGAAGATGAACTTGCCCGGAAGCAGGTGGAAGCCTTGCGGAAGAACTGCCGTGATTTTGGCGTCGAGTTGTTTGACCTGGACGCGCCGGAGCAGGGAATTGTCCACGTGATTGGTCCGGAACTGGGACTGACGCAGCCGGGAATGACGATTGTCTGCGGCGACAGTCACACCAGTACGCATGGAGCGTTCGGAGCGCTGGCCTTCGGCATCGGCACGTCAGAGGTTGAACACGTTCTCGCTACGCAATGCCTGGTGCAGAAAAAACCGAAGTCAATGCAGGTGCGTTTTGCCGGATCGACTGGCGCGGGCGTGACGGCAAAAGACTTGATTCTGGCGCTGATTGCGCAGATCGGGATTGATGGAGCGACGGGCCATGTTATTGAGTATGTTGGCGAGGCCATCCGGGCCCTTTCCATGGAAGCGCGCATGACCGTCTGCAACATGAGCATTGAAGGCGGCGCGCGTGCAGGCATGATCGCGCCAGACCAGACGACGTTCGATTATCTGAAGGGGCGCAAATTTGCTCCGCAAGGACTGGCATGGGAGAAGGCGATCGATGATTGGCGGAAATTGCAGACCGATGCGGGCGCGAAGTTCGATTCTACGGTCGAAATTAATGCCGCGCAAATTGCACCGTTCGTAACCTGGGGAACAAATCCGGGAATGGCCGCGCCGGTCACGGGCGAAGTCCCGGATCCTGACCAGGGCGCGAACGATTCTGAGCGCAACGGCATGGCGCGGGCACTGGAATACATGGGGCTAAAAGCGCACACGCGCATTGAAGATATATCGGTGGACCGCGTGTTTATTGGCTCATGCACCAACGCCCGACTGGAAGATATCCGCAGCGCAGCGAGGGTGGTGAAAGGCTACAGGATTTCCAAGAGCGTGCAGGGGATGATTGTTCCCGGGTCGCAACAGGTAAAGCGCGCGGCGGAGAAAGAAGGTCTGGACCTGATTTTTACGGAGGCAGGGTTTGAGTGGCGGGAGTCAGGCTGCTCCATGTGTCTGGGCATGAATGCCGATCGCCTCAAGCCGGGTGAGCGCTGCGCTTCCACCAGCAATCGTAACTTTGAAGGCCGACAGGGAGTGGGCGGACGGACGCACCTGGTTAGTCCGGCCATGGCCGCTGCGGCCGCGGTTGCCGGACGTTTTGTAGATGTGCGTAACTGGCACTATAAGGATTGATTTCCAGATGCAGAGCTTCACTGTTCATACCGGGATTGTGGCCACGCTCGCGCGCGACAACGTTGATACTGACCAGATCATTCCCAAGCAGTTCCTCAAACGGATTGAACGTAGCGGCTACGGCAATGTGCTCTTCTTTGATTGGCGTTATGACAAAGAAGGCAATCCGGACGCCGCATTTCCGCTGAATGCGCCGCAGTATCGCGGGGCGACCATCTTGCTGGCCGGCAAGAATTTTGGTTGCGGCTCGTCACGTGAACACGCGGTTTGGGCGCTGCGCGATTATGGTTTTCGCGCGATCATTGCGCCGTCTTTCGCCGACATCTTCGCCAACAATTGCGTGAAGAACGGCGTGCTGACCGTGGTGCTGCGGCCGTCTGAAATTGCGCAGTTGCTGGCCCGCGACGCAGCGGGATTGTACCGGCTGAAGATCGATCTGGAGCAAAGCCAGGTCTCGTGGAACGGCGGATTTCAGGCGCGTTTCGATATCGATCCTTTCTTCCGCAGCCTTTTGCTGGAAGGGCTGGACGAAATTGGAACGACGTTGAAGCGCGAAGCAGAGATCACGAAGTTCGAGCAGAAGCGCCAGGCGGGCTTGTAACTCCCGGTTCAGCCTTCTATCTTTAGTTTCATGCCGCAAGTGCAGAATGCGCCCGCCATCCCCGGGCTCCAATCCGGCAAGAAGGCCGTCGTGGTCTTCTTTGAAACCGACTGTCCTACCTGCCAGATGGCATTGCCATATCTGAATGCGCTCAAGAGTGATTCGATTCAGGTGATTGGACTTTCGCAGGACGATGAGCGTTCGACGCAAGAATTTGTAAACCAGTTGAAGATTGCATACCGGGTCGAGCTGGATTCAGGACTGAAGATTTCGCGCGCTTACGCTCCGCAGACGGTCCCCACGTTTTATCTTCTGGACGAAAGCGGCCAGGTACAGAAGACTCTGGCTGGCTTCGACAAGCAAGGCCTGAACGAGCTGGCGACAATGCTAGGGCATCCACCCATAGCGCCCTCTGATGATGGCGCGCCTTCATGGAAGCCGGGTTGCGGTTCGCGACACCTGGAGCCGGAAGCGCAACGGGGCATTCAGGAACAGGAAAAGACACAGGAAAATGGCGCGAAGTTTCTGCGGTGCACCGGCGATCCTGCGACGCGGATTACATTGCGCGACGAAGAAGATCCTTTCGAATATTGTCGGCAGAAATTTGGTGACGCGCTGCCGGTAGTCCCCCCGACGGTCGGAAAAGTTGAGGCGATGGTCAAAGCTTCTGGATTAGCGCCGGAGACCGTGATCGTGCGCGTGCCACCGTTCTATGGTGAAGCGACGGTGGAGAAAATTGCGGCCAACGCAGTGATGGCTGGATGCGTGCCGGAGATGATGCGCGTGTTGCTGCCGCTGCTGCGGGCCGCGTGCGACGAGCGCTTTAACATCCACGGAGTACAAGCAACCACGCACTTTGCCGCTCCGCTGGTGATGATCAACGGGCCGGTGCGGCAGGAGCTGGGATTCTGGTCAAAGCAGAATGTTTTCTCCAACGTGGCGCGGGCCAACAGCTCGCTGGGCCGGGCATTTCAGCTGATCCTGCTGAACATTGGCGGCGGGAGGCCGGATGGGATTGACATGTCTGCGCTGGGGAACCCGGGCAAGTTTTCTTTCTGCATCGCGGAGAATGAAGAAGAGAATCCGTGGGAGCCGTTTCATGTGACGCGCGGACTTAAGCGCGAACAGAGCGCAGTGTCACTGTTTGCGGCAGAGCCGCCGCGGGGGGTGAGTGAGCATACGGCACCCGCGGGCAAAACCGTACTGGAGACAATTTCATTCGCGCTGGCGACGGTGTGGAGTTACCGCACGTGCATGATGCCGGAAGCGATCGTGATTCTTTGTCCGGAGCATGTGAAGACCATCCATCGAGAGGGAATTAGTAAAGAACAGGCGCGGCAGTATCTTTTCGAAAATACGGGTATCCCGATTCGGCATTATGTGGCGGGAGAGCGAGCGGAAGGCACGCAGCTTGCTGCGAATTACAAAGAGATCACGGTACGCGGAGAAAAGTGCTACCAGAAATTCCGGTCGCCGGAGGCGATCAGTATTTTTGTGAGCGGTGGAACCGCCGGGAAGTTTTCCGCCGTGATGGGCAGCTGGTCAACGGGGCCGGCGGGCAGCCAGATGGTGACGTATCCGATTCCGGACAAATGAAGGAGTTTCGCATGACAGTAACGATTGTTCATCCAGGAAATGAGAGCGTGCCGAAGGCGGCAGCGCCGCCGGCGCGTCTGGCCAGCTTAAAGGGCAAGAAGATTGGCCTTTTGGATATCAGCAAGCCGGGCGGAAGCTTTTTTCTTGACCGGCTGGAGGAAATTTTGCGCTCGAAGTATGGCGCGGCGGAAGTCCTGCGCACGAAGAAGCCGACGTTTTCTAAGAACGCGCCGCCGCAGATCATCGAGCAACTGCGCGGGATGGATGCGGTGGTGGAAGGGCTTGCGGATTGAGGATCGTGCACAACGTGCAGTTTGCACGACACGATTGGACTGGAAAATCTGGGCATTCCCGCTGTGCCCGTGGCGACGACTGAGTTCACCGCTCCCGCGCGGATTCAGGCCAGCGCATTGGGACGCGCCGGCTTTGACGCTGTTTACGTGCAACATCCTATCCAGGACCAGACGCCACAGCAGATCGCGGCACGGGCGGACGCGGTGGTGGAAGAGATTGTGAGAAGACTCACGATGAACTGACGCTACTCATCTGCCGAAGTGCCCGAGTCGCCGGAGCGGCGACCTTCTTTCCTTCTGTATGTCGTGAGGTGACTAAAGTCAGCGCCAAATTGACACCCCTTTCCGGTCAGAGTAGGGTTGCTGCCAAGAATCCATTTAAAACTTCAAAGTATAGGAGAACAAATATGCGAGCAAGGATTGCTCTTTATATGGTGGTCGTCTGTCTGTGCAGCGCCACCATCCTTTCGGCCCAGGACGCGGTCAAAGTCGATCCCAAACATTACTCGGTAGTAAGCGAAAACGATCAGGTACGAATTCTGAAAGTGCACTACGGACCGCACGAGAAGTCGATCATGCACAGCCATCCCAACACAGTTGCTGTGTTTCTTACCGACGCCAAGGGGACGTTACACCTTCCCTGACGGAAAAAAACAGGACTTCGCAGTCAAAGCCGGCGATTCGCAATACTCCGCGGCGGACAGCCACTTGCCGGAGAACACAGGTGACCAAGGAATGGATGTGATCGTCATCGAGTTGAAAGGCAAGACCGCCAAAGCAGCCAAGCCGGCGACAGCAGAACCGGTGAAAGCAGCGAAGAAGTAAGCTGCAAAGGTGACATTAGAATTTGCAGATCATCGGTCCAAAGTGTGACTGATGAATAACTGGCTCAGGATGGCGTCCCACAATCTTTGTGGACGCCCTTATTTGCATGATGACCGCTTCAATGGCACAATAAATCGTGACTTTTCAGCGGGTTGGCGCAGGAAGTAATTCTGCGTCGAAGCGGGGCTGAGGGTCATCAAACGTACCAGTAAGACTGTGGGCTTCAACAACCCCGCAGGTCGGGCGCGCAAGCGCAGTGGACCTGCTGGAGCCTGTGGATGCTTTCAACATCTCCGTTCTGTGGCGCTAAACCGCGGGACTGAAGGCGGAATAAATGTCGACTGTGATTGCTCCTTTGGAAGAGCGAGGCGTCAGCTGCTCGCTTGATAACTACCTTGTACTCCCGGACAACACCATGGATGCGCGCATTGCCGCGGCCAGACGTGAGCTTGGCTCGCGCGTGGTGATCCTGGGCCACCACTATCAGCGGGATGAGGTCATCCGCTTTGCCGATTTCCGCGGCGACTCTTACAAACTGGCGCAGGAAGCGGCGCGCACCAGCGCGGAATACATTATTTTCTGCGGCGTACATTTTATGGCGGAAAGCGCAGACGTGCTGGCCCAGGACGGACAGCAGGTGATCCTGCCGGATCTGAATGCCGGCTGCTCCATGGCGGACATGGCGGAGATTGGCCAGGTGGAGAGCTGCTGGGAGCAGCTTGTTTCAATGGGTCTGACGAATGATGCTGGACGAGGCATCACGCCATTGACCTATATGAATTCAACTGCGGCGATCAAAGCATTTTGCGGCGAGCGTGGCGGGTTGGTATGCACGTCGTCGAATGCGCCAGCAGCATTTAAGTGGGCGTTTGAGCGCAACGAGAAAATCCTGTTCCTTCCTGACCAGCATCTGGGCCGCAACACGGCTTTTGCCATGGGCATAGCTCTCGAAGACTGCGTGGTGTGGGATCCGTTCATGATCGGCGGCGGAGTGGATCCGCAGAGGCTACGCAAGGCAAAAGTGATTCTGTGGAAAGGACACTGCTCGGTGCACCAGAGATTTCTTCCTGAGCACGTGGACCGGGTTCGCGGGCTGCATCCGGGAATAAAAGTGATTGTTCATCCGGAATGCCGCTGGGAAGTTTGCCAGAAGGCTGACGGCGTGGGTTCCACGGAGGGCTTGATCAAAATGATTGAGGCAGCTCCTGCCGGCAGCAAGTTTGCCGTAGGCACAGAGATACACCTGGTGAACCGCATGGGCAAGGAGTTTGCCGATGAGGGTAAAATGGTGATTACCCTGGATGAATCCGGCTGCCTCTGCACTACGATGTTCCGCATATCACCGCAGCATTTGTGCTGGGCGCTGGAAAACCTGACGGAAGGCAACGTGGTGAATCGCATACAAGTACCGGACGACGTGAAGCAATGGTCACGCGTGGCGCTGGATCGGATGCTGGAGATTCGGTGAACACGCCTGCATGCGGCAGATAAAACAACTATGGGAAAGCAAAAGACATTCACTCTGGAAGAGGCGCACACGCTGTTGCCGGTTTTGCGTTCACTGATCAAGCGCGCCATGGACGATAAAAGTGTGATTGAAGCCGTGGAGAAAGAATTACAGGACCTGAAACACCGCATCCTGCTGAGCGGGGGGCTTTTTGTGGATGTTCCGGTGGTGGCGCGGCGGCGCGCAGAGCGCGACAAGGCTTTCCAGGACATCAAAGACACGCTAGCTGAGATTGACGCGATCGGCGTGCAGGTTAAAGATCTGGATATCGGCCTGCTGGATTTCCCCTGCGCCGTGGACGATGAAATTGTGTTGCTGTGCTGGAAGTACGGCGAAGACAAGATCGAGTTCTGGCACGGCATGGAAGAAGGCTTCAGAGGCCGCAAACCCATCGATGAGCGCATCCTGCGCGGGAAAAACAAAGAGAAGCCGAACTAGCGGTTGGTAATTGGGCAATTCGGTAAAAGAATTAACCACGTCCGGCGTCCCTATAGTTAGGAGTCGCTGATGGAGGACCAAAGCAAGTCCGATCATTTCTGGGGCAATTTCCTTTTCGATAGGGATCCCTCGCTGCGCTCGGGATGTACAAACTACGGCTTCTTCCCCTCGACCCATTCCGGCTTGAATTCAGAATTGGCTAGCCATTCCACCGGTTTAAGCATGGAGTGAATGGCCTGTTCCATGTGAACGAAGTCAAGATGGGCAACATCATCGCTGGGACGATGATAGTCAGCATGCAGGCCAAAACTGGAAACCGTTTGCGCGACAATTCCTCTTTTGGCCAGCGCGTAATTGTCAGAACGCTGGAAGAAGTTTTGTTTCGGACGCGGATCCGCCACGAGATTAGCGCCGTGTTTGGATAATTCCGGTCCCAGGTTGGTGCGCTCAAAGCCAGTCAGCCAGAGTTCATCGGGCTTGACCTCGGAGTCTGGGCGGCCAATCATTTCGAATTCGAGGTTGGCGACAATATTTTTGAGCGGCATCGGCGGATGCTCAAGAAAATACTGGTTTCCCTGGCCACCGGTTTCTTCACTGCCGAAGAAAACGAAAAGGACAGTGCGTTTTGGGGCCTTTTTGTGCGCCAGAGCGCGCGCGAGTTGGAGCACAGCAACGCAGCCGGAAGCGTCATCGTCGGCGCCGTTGTAAATGCTGTCACCGTTGACCGGCTCGCGGACGCCGAGGTGGTCCAGATGCGCGGTGAGGAGAATGACCTGATCTTTCAGTTTCTCGTCGCGACCAGGAAGTTTGCCGATCACGTTGCGAGTGTTCCATTGCTTCTTGCCTTCGCGATAGAAGTTGAATTCGCCGGATACGTTTTGAATATAACCGCCGTCGTCGCCGGCAGGTTCGATGCCGATTTCCCGCAGTTGCGAAGCGAGGTAGGTTGCCGCAAGTAGTTCATCATGGGTCCCGCTGCCGCGGCCCTGCATGGCGTCACTGGCAAGAAATTCCATGGAGCCGCGAATCTGGGATTGATCAGGATTGGATTGCTGCGCGGACGTTACTGCTAAGAAACAAAAAAGACTGAAGAATAAAAACAGTTTTATGCGGGTTACCATTCTGCTCCCTCGAATGAGCAGTATACCTTGCAGGATTGTGGAGTTTTGAAGCTGCTGGCGAGGAGCGCGTGCAGATGCTAGACATTTTTGCCGACGTGCGCCGGATTTGCCGCCGGCGCCCGACGCGGGACTTCGGCGGAAACCTGGCGCAGCCAGAGCAGCTCAGCACTAAATTGCTCGATGGTGAGTTTTATCATCCAGACGGCTTCATGAAAACGGTGGCCCACTTCTTTTTCGACAGCGCGCAACGTAGCCTGTTCATGGGCCAGTTCGGCTTTCAGATACTGCTCGCGGCGCCGGAGTTGTGTGAGCACCGTGCCGGGCGAAGCTTGCCAAGAAAGGGCCATCCAGGTAAGAAATGGCGGGCGATCACGTTGGTTGGTCCAGTCCTCGCGTTCAAGAGCACCGGCCAGAGCTGCACGGCCTTTTGCTGTGGTGGCAAAGATGCGCCGCTCGGGACCAAGAGCGAATTCCCGATCTCCGGCTTCGGTAATAAGCGCAAGCCGCGCAAGCTTTTCCAAAGAGTAATAAACCTGGGGACGGGAAACGCCGGCCCAGTCATGGACCTGGCGGCGTTCCAGTTCAATGTTGGCCTGGTAGCCGTGCATAGGCTGCTCCGCCAGCAGGCTGAGCAGGACAAGGTCCGGCACCGTGAGCTCGCGCTTTTTAGCCGTAGGCTTTTTAACCCCGGGCATTGCGGGCCTTTCGCTGGCGGCTCCAGTACCACCACTGGCATTGCTCGGCGGGGAGAAGCGGATTGCGGGCCTGGGCGATGGCGGCAGAGAAGACGTCCTGGCAACATATGTCGACGCGCTGGCCGGTTGCGCGGCAGAGCTTTTGATACAGCCTGGCGGGATTTTGGCGGGCAAGGTGCTTTATGCTGCGAATGCCGAGAAGCTCGAAGTCGCGCAGCATGGCTGGCCCAACAGATATCAAATCCTGTAAATGACGTTGCTGGACTGACATAAAAATTCTCCCGTTGACATTGCTGGTGGCAATGTCATATCGTTGGTGTAGTCTAAATTAGACTAGATGGCATTGCAATAAAAAATTTCAATGCAATTACAAGCTTTTGGATCTGGATCTGGCTCTGGCGCAAGTGTTCGCAATTCCAATGATCGGAGAAACTATGAAACATGCAGAAGTGAAGAAGATCACGCCCATTCTGTTTGCCGAGGAACTTGAACCGTGTATCCGGTTCTGGACGGAACGAATGGGATTCCAGAAGACGGTGGAAGTGCCTGAGGGGAACAAGATCGGGTTTGCCATTGTAGAGAAGAATGGATTGGAACTGATGTACCAGAGCTTTGCCAGCGCGCAAAAAGACAACGCTGCAACTGGTGCTGCGGCGCGGAAAGGACCGAGCTTTCTCTATATCGAAGTGGGGAACCTGGAGACGGCTATGGATGCCACGAAAGGAGCGGAAATCGTAATGCCCATGCGGACGACGTTCTATCACGCCAGGGAATTCGGAATTAAAGATCCCGTGGGACACTACCTGATATTTGCCCAGCAGGGAGCAGCACCTGAGAAGTAACTGCCGCGCCTCTCGGTTCATATGCGCGCGCAACGGGTGGAAGCGAGGCCACCGAACGGGGCGGATGCGTCTTGCACGACGGCGGACTGCTATATTTGTCGGTAAAGGGCGATGGAAATATTTTGATCAACTGTCTGGTTCGAATGAAAAAGCGGGTTACTACAGCAGCATTGTTCATTGTTGCCGCGGGGCTATGCCTGCTGGCGGGATGCAGCGGCAAAGGCGGCTCGTCCAATCGCGCGGAATATGCCTATGTAGCTGTGACGGAAGCCGGGCTTCGCGACCATGTTGCAACTTTCTACAACAAGACCGGCGTGGTACATAACGGAGAGCGCGTGCAGATACTGGAGCGGATGCAGAGCAAGCGCTTTTTGCGCGTGCGTTCGCCGCGCGGCGAAGAAGGCTGGGTGCAGGAACGTTACCTGGCAGACCAGCCGACATTTGATCAGTTCCAAAAGCTCGCGGAGCAATTCAAGTCCGCACCGGCCCAGGCCAC
>DATCAX010000651.1:0-6839 GCA_036512375.1 Candidatus Angelobacter sp.
GGAAAACATCCGGCGCGGCCAGTTTGAGGGACTGAAAGAAGACATCCTGACCAACCCGGCGCGGTGTCCTGATTTTGGCGATCCGCGATGTCATCCCACAGCCGGAGCGACGGTCGTAGGTGCGCGCAAAGCGCTCATCGCCTATAACGTTTTTCTCAACACCAAAGACGTCGACATCGCCAGGAAGATTGCGAAAGCGGTTCGCTACTCCTCCGGCGGGCTGCGCTACGTAAAAGGAGCGGGCTTTGAAGTCCGCGGGCTGGCCCAGGTATCGATGAACCTCACCGACTTTGAGCAGACGCCTATCGCGCGCGTCTTTGAATTCGTAAAGCGCGAAGCGGAACGCTACGGTGTGCAGCCCTTGAGTAGTGAGATTGTCGGGCTCATTCCCAAGAAAGCTCTGGAGCAAGCGGCCGAATGGTTTCTACAAGTCGAGAATTTTGATTCGTCCATGATTCTGGAAAACCGCTTGGCTGCAGTGACTGGCGGCAAGACGGCAGTCGGAGGCTTGCGCGCCGGCGTTGAGCCATTCATTGAGCAGCTTGCCGCTCCAACGGCAACTCCCGGCGGAGGCAGTGCCGCGGCAGCAGTAGCAGCCATGGCGGCGGCACTTGGCGGAATGGTGGCGGCCATGTCCCGCACCAAGAAAGCTTTTGCGCAATATGAACCGCAATTGAGCGCCGCTCTGGCTCGGCTGGCGCAGATCCGCGAAGAGCTGAAAGCTGGCATCGACGCGGACGCCGAAAGCTACAACCAGGTAATGGCAGCATACAAGGCGGCCAGGACTTCCAATGACAGTGAGGCGGCGATTGAAACCGCTATGAAGGGCGCCACCAGTGTCCCCATGGATACAGCCCAGAGAGCGCGCGAAGTCAGCGACATCATCGCCACTCTAAAGCCGATCACCAGTCCGAACATGGCTTCTGACCTAACCGTGGCCTCATCGCTGGCCAGCGCGGCCATTGTCGGGGCCTTAGCCAACGTGGAAATTAACCTTTCCTCGCTAAAAGACGCTCGTTTTGCCGAGGACATACGTTCTAGAGTGGTGGAGCTCCAGAGGTGAATACCTTAAGTAATCGGAAATAGCATCCTGAGCTGCACCTGAACGCATCAGATTTAACAGAACCGGACTAAAATATGAATATGAAACGCACTCTTGTTATTGTGCTCGCTTTTTTTTCTAGTGGACTGACTGCCTTTGCTGCCTCACTTGGTACGGCCGCGCGAACGGTAATTCCTATCGAAGTTCAGCAGATCATCAACGTCGATTACCGCCGCATGAAAAATTCTGACACGGCTATGGACATGAAGGCCAAGCTGCTTCCGCCAAACATGAAGCAGTTTGAAGATGCGCTGAAAGATATCGGCGTGAATCCTGACAAGGATATTGACCAGATCACACTGGCTTCTTTCCGGTTGAAGGACCATGGCTTGCAGATGATCGGCATTGCGCAGGGGCAATTTCCCCGCAAAAAGCTCATGCTTAAGATCACCAGCCAGAAGATTAAAGGCACAAAGAAAAACGGCTCCACTATTTATCCCATGGCGGGCGGGATGCAAATGACCTTCCTGGATGACTGGACCATGTTGTTTGGCGACATTGCCGCCGTGAAGGCCGCGCTTGATGCTCGCGACAACTCCAGCATGAGCCTGAATGCCAACCGCGACATCACTGACCTGATTCCCTCCGTTGAGGCCGGGACGGTGTGGAGCGTGCTTGACGCCTCCGGTACTGAGACCATGTTGAAGTCAGCGTTGGGCAGTGCAGCCGAGCTCGGCGAATTTGACACCATGAAGAAAAAGCTGCTGGGCTCTCGCTACAGCATGGATTTCGATCATGGCGTGGACTTCAACATGAATGTCCTGACGATCGATAACGTAACGGCTTCAACGCTTTCTTCTGTCCTGAAGGCCGGCATCCTGTTCAAGAAAATGGACGCAACGCCCACGGAAAAAACTGCGATCGACGGCACTAGTGTGGAGAGCGACACCAACAAGCTAGTAGTCAAGTTCAAGGCCGACGACAAGAACTTCCAGCAGTTGATTGAGTCGCCCATGTTCGCTTCCGTGGTGCGATAGGAAGAATCTAACCACAAAAGGGAACAAAGGAACACGAAGGGGGAGGTCAGAAAACCTCGACTTCTGTTGTGCCTTCGTGTTTCCAGTGGAGGTTAGAGGTCGGCGCTGACGGCATGCGCCAGTTCTTTAAGTGATTTCTCGTTTCTCCGGTACCACATCCACAAGCCGTGCTTTTCCGCCTGAATGAGCCCGGCTTTTCGCAGGATCGACATGTGGTGAGAAATTGTAGGCTGCGAGAGCGTGACATGGTCCTGCACGTCACAGGCGCACATACCCACTCCTTTTCCAATGGAGCATTGGCCCTTCTGCTTTAGCAGCCGCAGGATCTTTACCCGCGCCGGGTCGGCCACGGCCTTCAGCGCCAGAACGAGTTGTTTATCGGTCAAAGACATCGCACTCTTATCAGTACACGCCAAGATCGACTTTGGTCAATGTGAAAATCCATTACAACGCCGATTTTAAGCAGTAAAGTATGTCCAAAATACCGCACTTAGCTGGGATGCTGACCGTATCGATGCGTGAACGTTTCAGCCAGGGTTGAGAATCGTCTCTTGACCGTTATTGCCAACGTCTGTTTTCCTAGAAGTAGCATGGAATTGCGCAAAGATCCGATTACACGCTCCTGGGTCATCGTGGGCGATGACGTGGAACGGCAAGGGCAGCCCGGTCATTGCCCATTTTGTCCTGGAGCGCAGAACGCGCCGCAGGTCATAGCCACGTTAAACGGCAACGATCTCGGTGGAGGCCCCATCTCTGCGATGGTGCATCCGTCACCACTTTACCGCATTGAGGGCGAGCCACACCGGCACTCTGAAGGCATCTATGACGCCATGAACACGGTTGGCGCACATGAGGTGCTGGTGCAGAGCATCCGTCATGACATTGAACTGTGGCAATCGTCTGACGCGGAAATTTCCCAGTTTTTGCTGCTGACAGCCCAGCGCATTCAGGACCTGAAAGGCGACCTGCGCTTCAAATACGTCACCATGTTCAAGAACCATGGGCCGTCCGCTGGACAGGATTTCGATCACCCTGTCTCAGAATTGACTGCCACGACGTTTGTTCCGCGCCGTGTGCTCTATGAGCTGCGGGCTTCGCGCGATTACTACCTGGAAAAAGAACGCTGCGTTTTCTGTGACACCCTGGGACAGGAATTGCGCAACCCCATACGGATTGTTGAAGCGATGAATCATTATGTTTCTTTGTGTCCGTTCGCTTCGCGCGTGCCATATGAGATATGGATCATGCCGCGCAAGCATGAATCTTCCTTCGAACGCGCAATTACTTCAAAAAATGCACCGCTGAGCGAACTGGCTGGGTTGATTCGCCGTACCTTACAGCGCGTGATGAGCGTTTCTGAATCGTTTTATCTGGTGCTGCACACGGTTCCAAACACCTACCAGAAGTCGAACATCCTGCAATATTGGAAGACCGTGGACGAAGACTACCACTGGCACATTGAGATCCTGCCCATCATGGGCACCAGGGCCAAGCCGTATTTTCTGAAAGAGGTGTATTACACCCACATTTCATCCGAGGCTGCGGCGGAAAAGTATCGAAAGCTCTCAATTCGTTAGGCCCGCGATAGTACTCAGGACACTGCTAATATTTTCCCCGCCGTGTCATATATCCAGTCTCGTCAACACACTCAAACAGTGGACCTCAGAGCAGGGCACGGGTTGCTGCACAATCGGCACGGATAAAACGTCCCCTGAACGGCGAATAAAGAGCAGCGACTGGGCCGCCCCGGCGTCAGGCGTTGCGCGTTGGCCTGACATGCCCCCGAGAAGGGTAGCGCCCTACCTGATACGAGTAAATCCTGGTTTCATCTTGCCACATAGGCGCCATGGGTACCTTGGTGCGCTTTATCATGGGTCTTACAACCCACTAGCGGCTATAATTTGCAATAACTTATGCTTCCGTTGTTCTGGTTACGCGTGGCCCTTAGTCTGTACGGGGTGGGCCTGCTTTACGCCCTGGCGTCATTCTGGGGCGGAAGGAAAGTTCTGACCCAGATTACCCTGCCTGCAGTGGGGCTGGGAATGGTGTTTCATTTTGTCTCCATCGTAGAAAACGCCATGTTTAGCGGCACATGGACGCCGACCTCCATGCACGGACTGGAGTCATTGCTGGCGTTCGTGCTGATGGTATTTTTCTTCGTTGTTTACGCTCGATTCCGCGCGACTTCGCCGGGATTGGCGGTGTTTCCGCTGGTTTTCTGGCTCACTTTTTCAGCCTCGTCTTATGCCGAGCCGACCGAACCCTCCGCGCCGCTCTTCGTGAGCACACAATGGATTTACATCCACGTGGCACTCATTCTCATCGGATACTCGGCCCTGTTCTTCAGCTTTATCGCCAGCATTCTGTACCTGATCCAGGAGCGCAATCTCAAGACCAAGGCGGGAATGAACGGGTTCTGGTCACGCCTCCCGGCGCTGGCCACCATCGATGAAATCGGCTTCAAGTGCCTGATATGGGGCTTCCCATTCATGACGCTGGGACTCATTGCCGGCTCTATTCTGGCTGAAGCGCGCTTTGGCAGCAGATATTTTGCCGATCCCAAAATTCTGCTTTCTGGTCTGATGTGGGTTGTCTATATGGTTCTGTTGTACACGCGCTGGAATGCTGGATGGCGGGGCCGGCGTGCGGCATATTTGGCGACATTTGCGTTTGGCGCAGCCGTACTCGCATGGGCGGCCAATAATTTCAGCCAGACACACAGGTTTATTGCTCCATGAACTTTCACGTCATCGGCGTGAACCACAACAGCGCACCGCTTGAGGTGCGTGAGCGGCTGGCTGTGCCGGAGGCGCAACTGCCGGACGCAATCCGCAGCCTGGTGCAACAGCCCGGCGTGGATGAAGGCATGGTTCTTTCCACCTGCAATCGAGTGGAGGTGGTTACCAGCACCAAACAGGGCACTGACTTACGCGGCTTTCTGGGCAGCTACTTTGGGGTGAGCCCAGCGGCCCTCGATTCTCATATTTATGAATATGAGCAACGCGAGGCTGTGCGCCACGTATTTCGCGTTGCTTCCAGCCTGGACTCCATGGTAGTGGGCGAGCCGCAGATATTGGGGCAGGTAAAAGAGGCTTACGCCGTGGCTCGGGGCATGGGAGCAATCCATTCCGGACTGGAAGCGCTGCTATCACGTGCCTTTGCTGTGGCCAAGCGCGTGCGTTCAGAGACATCGATTGGCAGTTCCAGCGTTTCCATTGCGTCAGTAGCCGTGCAGCTGGCGGAAAAGATATTTGGCTCGCTGGAAGACAAGACTGTATACCTGGTAGGCGCAGGCAAGATGGCGGAACTGGCAGCGCGGCATCTAATTGCACACGGCGCAAAGCACATTATTATCAGCAACCGGACGCATGAGCGCGCTGTGGATCTGGCGGAGAACTTTGGCGGACGCGCCGTTCCCTTCGAACTGCTGTACGAAACCGCGGACATCGCCGATATCATCCTGACTTCGACGGGGGCCACCGAACCGCTTTTCCGTCGCGAGCATGGCGAACGCCTGCGCAAGGGGCGCCGCAGCCGTCCGATGTTTTTTATTGATATCGCGGTGCCACGCAACGTGCACCCGGACATGAACAAGGTGGACGGCATGTTCGTCTATGACGTCGACGACTTGCAGTCTGTGGCGACAGACAACGCGGGCGAACGCAAAAAGGAAGCCGAGCGCGCGGAGAAAATCATTGAGCTGGAGGTTGATCGCTTTGCCTCGCGCATGAAGTCGCTGGCCGTCGTACCGACGATTCTTTCGCTCCAGGAATACTGTGAAACCATTCGCCAGGCGGAGGTTGACCGTATCCGAGGCAAGCTGGGCGCGATTACGCCGGAGCAGGAAGCCGCCATCGACGCGATGACACGCGGGATCATCAACAAGCTTCTTCATACGCCCATTACCACGCTCAAATCCTCCACCGACCACCCGGAGGCTGCTACCATCCATGAGATGATCCGGCGGCTGTTCAATCTGAATACAGACAAACCGAAAGAGTAATGGCCAAACTTCGTATAGGTTCCCGCGGCTCGCAACTTGCCTTGTGGCAGGCCAATCATGTTGCCACTTTGCTGCGCGGTAAAAAGCACACGGTTGAGATTGAGGTCATCAAGACCACCGGCGATAAAATTACCAGCGTCGCACTGGCCAACGTCGGCACCAAGGGAATGTTTACCAAGGAAATTGAAGAAGCGCTGCATGAAAAGCGCGTTGACCTGGCGGTGCACAGCCTGAAAGATGTCCCAACTGATCTGGCGCAGGAATTTGAACTTGCGGCGATCATGAAGCGCGAAGACCCGCGCGACGCTTTTATTTCCATGGAGTTCTCCAGTATTGAAGAACTGCCGCACGGGGCCAAGGTCGGCACCAGCAGTTTGCGGCGGCAATGCCAGTTAAAGGCGATGCGGCCCGACCTGGAAGTTTTTCCCCTGCGCGGCAATGTGGATACCCGCCTCCGGAAGCTTGAGTCGGGCGAGTATGATGCAATTATCCTGGCAGCGGCGGGCGTGCTTCGTCTGGGACTGGAGGCGAATGTGCGTTCCCGTATTTCGGCCGATGTGATGTGTCCCGCCGTGGGGCAGGGCGCGCTGGCCATCGAGATTCGCCGCAACGATCAGCAGACCAAGACACTGCTGTCTTTTCTGAATGATTCTGATACGCAAGCTGCGATCGATTGCGAGCGCGCGCTGCTGGGATCGCTGGGCGGAGGTTGCCAGGTGCCAATAGGAGCGTATGCTGAGAGGCGTGGCGGGCGTCT
>DATCAX010000652.1:0-2981 GCA_036512375.1 Candidatus Angelobacter sp.
AGGCCGGGTGGGGCCCGCAAGAATCGGGTGATCGGGACATCGGGGGACCAGAAAAGCAAACGTTACCGCTGATCAACCCACACTGATCAACACTGATGACACTGACAGGAATCGGCAAAAACGCTACCACGGATCAACACGAATGACATTAATCCGGAAAAGGGAGGGCAAAATCAGGTCTTTCCAGTTGAAACCCCGTCCGGGAAGGTTCACAATCTCACCAAACGTTTCATATGTTGGCTCGAGTACGGGTCGAGCCGAATCGAGAATACCCCCTTGGATTATTATCGCGGAACAGAAACCATCCTGGTGGTGGACGACGAAGAGTCTTTGCGCAGCGTTATCGTCGATCTGCTTAACCAGCTTGGATATCACACTTTATCGGCCCCCAGCGGTGATGATGCCCTGGCACTGGCAGAGGAATATCCCGGTAAAATCGACCTGCTTTTGACTGATGTGGTGATGCATCCGCTTGCCGGCCCAGCGCTGGCGGAAACGCTGATCCGCTCGCGTCCGGAAATGAAAGTGATCTTTATCTCGGGCTATGCCAATGCGTCCCTGGCCCCGGACGGCGTTCTAAAGCCTGGAACAGTTCTGGTGAACAAGCCTTTCACCATGAAGATCCTTTCGGCCAAGATGCGCGAAGTGCTGGAAAGTCCTGGCTTGGCCTAAAGGAGCGCCAGCCTAAGAGATCAGCCCGAATGCTGTGTGTGCCTGGACACACAGGCAGCCCCGATTCTGACACACCACGCCGTCCGTTGGGTGCCGTAACCGGCTGACATTAAACAACATACCTCTTGGCCCCGAGCTTGCACTATCCCATGGCAGCTACTGCATTCAAAAGGGGTGCCCTGTGAACACAACGGATATTTCTGGCGGCAAAAACTTCTTGATTTGGATGGCCCTGTGGATCGGCGCTTTGATGGTCTTGTTGCCGGCGCTGGCCGGAAGCTGAAGAAGGTTTTTCCGGGGCGACGTTTTCGGATCAAGGTTGTTAGAACCCATCTCATAAATATCTCCGCAGCAGGACGAGAATGCAGCGCAGCTGAACCATGCCGAGGAAGTTGGTTTCGTAGTATTCCCAGCGAGTTAAGTCAAATGGCCTTGATCACCCCAAAAATGTCACTTTTACAGCGGTTTTGTCGGTTTGGCGTATTAAAGGTCATAATCCAAAAATAGTGCAAACAAGAATACGTTTCAGCAAACTCCATCCCTTGAAGTCTGCATCTATGCTCAAGACAAAAAAGCCCCATTTTGCATCTGGTGGCGAGATATTTACCGAAAAAAAAGGGAGCTAACATGCTCGCAAAATGCGCCAACCCATCCTGCTCCACTCCCTTGGTTTATTTGCGCGAAGGAAAGATTTTCATGGTTGAGCCGCCGCAATCACAATTTGACGTCCAGGGCGCGGTGCCAATCAAACCTAAAGCGACGAACCGGGTGGAACATTTCTGGCTGTGCGGGCCGTGTTCCTCAGAATTGACCCTTACCTATGATCGCCAAAGCGGCGTAGAAGTTGTTCGCAAAGTGGTTAAGAAATCGTCTCTGGCCCATCGAGCGGTCGCGTCCTGACCAGCGATTAAAATTTTCTATTTCCAATTTCACACGGCACTTCTGCCCCAGGCCCCAAGAGGCCCGGAAGCCGGCCAGTTTCAGTCTTGATCTTTTACAATCCTCTGGATGCCAAGTCCTGCGCCGCGCCGCACCCTCTGGAACAAGTTTCCGCTGAAAACCGGATACCGCTGGCTGAACCTGCTCCTTCTCTTTGTGCCCGCAGCCGTCATCCTCGATCTTTTGCACGCTCCGCCCCTGGCGATTTTTGTCGCTTCAGCTCTCGCCATTGCTCCTCTCGCCAGCGCGCTGGGCGAATCCACTGGTGTCCTGGCTGCGCATTGCGGCCCCGCCGTTGGCGGCATCCTGAGCGCCACCATGGGCAACGCTACGGAAATGATCATTGCTTTTTTTGCCCTCCATGCCGGACACATCAACGTGGTCAAGGCCTCACTTTCAGGCAGCATCATCGGCAACCTGCTTCTGGTACTGGGACTCAGCCTGGTTGCTGGCGGCATCCGCAATCCAGTGCAGCGATTCTCCAGCACCACATCCTCTATGAACAGCACCACGCTGATGATCGCTGTGGCGGCGCTGGTGATGCCGGCGGTCTTCAACCTTACCCTCTTCGGCACGCTTCAGCATCATGACGTCAATCTGCAAAATCTGAGCCTTTGGACCAGCGGCGTCCTGATTCTCCTCTATCTCTTGAACATGCTTTTTGTCTTTCGCACGCACCGCGCGACCTTTGCGGCGCAGCCTCACGAAGAAGGGATTTCCCAGGCCACTCAGAAGCCTTCCCGCGGCCAGGCAATCTTTTCCCTCGGTCTGGCCACCGCACTCATCGCGTGGATGAGTGAAATCCTTGTTGGCCAGATCTCTCCAGTCACCAAAGCGCTGGGCATGACTGAGCTTTTTGTCGGCGTGATCGTGGTGGCTCTGGTGGGCAACGCCGCGGAGAACTCCACCGCCATCATCATGGCCCGTCGCAACAAAATGGACATCTCCATGGCCATCGCTACCGGCGCCAGCACCCAGATTGCGCTCTTTGTTGCGCCTGTCCTGGTTTTCATCTCCGTCGCCATCGGACATCCCATGACGCTGGTCTTCAATGGCTTCGAAATCGCAGCCATTATTCTCTCGGTTCTGATCGTGGAGTTGATTTCATCCGACGGCGAGACCAACTGGTTTGAAGGCGCACAGCTCCTGGCCGTCTATGCGATTGTCGCGGTGGCTTTCTATTTTGTGCCCGAATAGACCAGGTTACATTAGATCGTCATCCCGACGATCGTGGGCGAGAGTGCGCGCATTCGAGTCCCGTTCACGCCCGCTCTTTGGCGTGAATGGGCAGAGCGCGCGAGTAGGCCGGAGGGACCTTGTGTTGGTTTGTGAAAAACGGGGCGACGGATCGGTTTACTTTTCCGTAGGCT
>DATCAX010000653.1:0-2945 GCA_036512375.1 Candidatus Angelobacter sp.
TCATCGATGAGCCAGGACTGCACATCCTGTTGTTGAAACTGGGATTGAAGGCCCCGATTGTCCGGTGGCTGGGACGCCTCTACGTCCTGGACATGCGCATTGACCAGCAATATCAACGCAGCCAGCCGGTGAATTCTGAAGAAGGCGCGCCCATGGGCATTGGCATCTGGTATGAGATGTTCATCAGCGATCCGGTGGCCTTTCTATTCAAGAACGCCGACCCGCGCGGGTCACTCTCCGCCAACGTCGGCAATTCCACGGTCCGCTGCCTCAGCAACATGAAACTGGCTGACATGCTGGAAACCCGCCATGCCATGAGCCTGACGGTACGTAATGAGGTTTCACCGCAGTCCCACGAATGGGGCTACAAACTGGGCTCCGTCTACATTCGCAAGGTACACTTCCGCGACACCCAGATGATCGCGCAGATCGAAGAGAAAGTCGTGAATCGGCTACGCCAGGTTACTTCGTCCATCAAACAGGATGGCGCTAACCAGGTAAGCATCATCACCAGCACGGCCGAGCGGCAGGCGGCGGTCGAATTCGCCAAGGCCGCGGCCATCCGCCCGCGCATCGTCGGCGAGGCCCTGAATCAGGTCGCAGCCGACGCCGAAGTGGAAGCCGCGATGTTTGAGATCCTGGAGGTTCAAAAGATTGTTGAAAGCAAGGCGCGGGTCACCCTGATTCCCGAGAAGAGCAGCATCCTTCCGGAATTGCTGGTCGCGAGCACGCGCACGAATGAGTCTTTTGGGCCGCCACCGCCGCCCAGGCCAAAGACATAAGTTTTTGGGGGAGATTCTTTGCCACAGTTATCGCATCTTGCCGAACCAGAGTCACACGCCGTGTCTCCACTCAGAGGGATGGAGATACGGTTCAAGCCGGTACGGTCGTCATTCGGTAGAAAAATTTGCGCCGTCCGCAATAGCTGTTAAAATCTCAGGTTGACCCACACAGCTCATTGAGATACGGAGAACTTTACTTTTATGGCATATGTGATTGCAGAGCCTTGCATCGGGACCAAGGACGCGGCCTGCGTGGATGCATGTCCGGTGGATTGCATCCATCCCAAAAAGGACGCGCCGCAGTTTGAAGGTTCCAACATGCTGTTCATTGATCCGGTGGAATGTATTGATTGCGGCGCTTGCGTGCCGGTGTGTCCGGTGTCCGCCATTTTTGCTCTCGACGACCTGCCGGAAAAATGGAAAGAGTACGCCGACAAGAACGCCAAATATTTCGGCCGTTAAGACCGAAACAAGCTTCAAAATGCGCAGCCGCCATGGCTGCGCGTTTTTCATTCGCACCCGATGTATGCTTGAGCCTGCATGCCCCGGCAATCTGAAGCATTGATTCTGCGCACTTATCCGTTTCATGAAGCGGACCTGCTGGTGACATTCTTCACGCGCGCGGAAGGCAAGATCCGGGGTGTGGCCAAGGCGGCAAAGCGGTCAAAGCGGCGTTTTGGCGGCGCGCTGGAGCCGCTGACTCACGTTACAGCGCACTGGGAGGAAAGAGAAAAACAGGAACTGGTGCGGCTGGATTCCTGCGACATTATCTCGTCGCCGCTGGCGAACGAAGTCACTTATCCGCGTCTGGTTGCGCTGAGCTACGTGTCGGAAGTGATCGACCAACTGATGCCCGATCGCGAGCCCAGCGACGATATCTTCCGGCTGACGCTGGCTGTGGTCCATCATCTGAAAGCCGATTCCATCTGGATGCCGCTTACATATTTTGATCTCTGGATCGTGCGACTTATCGGGCTGCTGCCGGACCTCAACGCCTGTGTGATGTGCGGCGCAGTGCTGAATGGAAGCAGAGCCTATTTTCATCCACTGGCCGACGGCTTGCTTTGCCCTGAAGACAAACGATTGGCCAGCACAGAAATTTCGGCGGATTCCCGCGTCCAGGCATCAGAGATGTTTCGCGCTCCGCTAAACCGATTGAAAGGTGATCCGTGGACGCGCAGCCGTGGCGCCGACCTTCGCCGCTTTCTGGCCCAGCGCATCGAGCGGCATATTGAGAAAAAACTGGTGACGGCGGCAATGCTGGAAAGGGTGGATTAACAGAGACGAAAGCCTTGAAACACAGAGGAAAGGAGGAAGCGGAGGACAGAAGGAGGAAACACGGATCAGACAAAATCGAAAGCCTCTGCGTTCTCTGTTCCTCTGTGTTCAGAGGTGTTGACTTTTTGAGTTAGGAAATTGCATGCCTGAACAATATCAATGCGCCGAAACTGGCCGTACTTTCATGACTGCTGAAGCAGCCCGCGGCAGCGAAGAACGCTTCCGCGAGATTCAAGATGCTTGCGTCGCTGGTCATGTTCCGGAACTGCACAGAGGCGATGTGATCTATATCGGCACCGAACTCTACCTTGGCCACGGGCGCGACGATTTTCGCGGCGGCCTGGCTGAGGTGACCGAAGTCCGCCAGGAAAAGAGCAAAGGCCAACCCACGCCGTTTATCCGCGTGGTCCAGCAGCCTGAGACAATTCATAATTGGACGCTGCTGGCTTCGGAGCAGAAGGAACTGCGGCAACGCCACGACAAGGATTGGGCGCATCCTGATCCGGACCATCGGCCAGAATTCAACGATTGGTGACTGTTTCTGAAATCCCGAGCGCAGCGAGGGAACCCCATGGTTGACTCAAAGCGCAGGAGCATAGAGCCCTGTAATCGTTTGACATTTTTCCGAGTACGAGTGCGCCATCGCGAAGAGTATCTAAGAAGATAGGGATCCCTCGCTGCGCTCGGGACTACGGAAAAAATCTGTTAGATTAGTAATTTCGCCAACTCATGCCAACAGCCCCTACATATCAGGAACTGATCCTTCGCCTGCAGAATTTCTGGGCGGAGCGCGGATGCGAGTTGCAACAGCCGTATGACATTGAAGTCGGGGCGGGAACCATGGCGCCGGAAACTTTTCTGCGCGTGCTGGGGCCGAAGCCGTAT
>DATCAX010000654.1:0-22913 GCA_036512375.1 Candidatus Angelobacter sp.
CTGGTACCCCCGCCGGCGTCGGACCGCTGGTGGCTGGCGACGAAGTGAGCGTATCGGTTGAGGGCATCGGGTCCATGACTAATCCTGTGATTGACGGCGATTAGAAATCGTTTTTGTAGGCATGTCTCGCAGCCGCTACCACGGACGCAGCACAAACTATGGTTACCTTGCGGTTTCCTGCGGGGCGGGTGATTCTGTTTGGGCCACGTGCATCCAGGCTCTTCCATAAACCCGAGGGACGGGAATAGGTGTTCCTTCGGATATTCAGTGAACCGAAGTTGAATTAAACTCATCTACAGGATGTACCGACGTTCCGATGTTTGAGGACGTTTATACGTATGAACGAACTTCGTCTTTATTCTCTCATCGCGATTGCCGGCGCCGGCATATTCTTTGGCGCAAATGCCTGGGCCCGCAGCCGGCGGAAGACGCCTGACCAGCGCGAACGCGAACGACGCATGCGCATCAGCGAGATGGGCCGCATCACCGATGGCACCGTCATTGATGTAAATGAAATGCAGACGACAGGCTCGGGTGAGCTTCAGCTCTTGATTTACCACTACGACGTGGCGGGCGTCAGCTATGAGGCGTCGCAGGATGTCAGCAGTCTGCGCCACATGGTGGACCTACATTCCTGCCGCTCTGGATTGATGACCTCAATCAAATACGATCCGGGCAATCCCGGCAATTCCATCGTGATCTCAGAAAATTGGACCGGCCTGCGCCATTAGGCGTTGTGTGAGCATAAGCCTTAAACCCAAAGGTGCGAGAGAACCCGGCCCAACTATATAGACATATGTCGATATAGTTTTACTTCGCGGCCAGGGCTTCTACGATCCGGTCAAAGTCCTCCAGCGACCCATACTTCAGAATGATCTTACCTTTGCCTTTGCGGTCCTGAATTTCAACCTTCACGCCCAAAGAGCTCTCCAGGCTGCGTTGGGCTTCACGGACGTTGGGATCGACTTGAGGAGCCAGCTTTTCCTGCTTTTGTTCCATGGCTTGCGGGTTCAGCAGTCTGGCGACCAGATCTTCGGTTTGCCGGACCGAGAGCTGCTTCCCGATAATCTCGCGTGCGGCTCTTTCCATCTGTTCCGGGAAACCGGCCAGGGCCAGTAACACTTTTCCATGACCAAAACTCAGCGTGCCGGCTTCCAAGGCGTTCTGTACATCTTCCGGCAGTTTGAGCAGACGGATAAAGTTGGCGATGCTTGCCCGATCCTTTCCGGTTCTGGTCGCGATCTGCTCCTGCGTGAGCCCGAATTCGCGGCTCAGTCGTTCAAAGGCCCGAGCTTGCTCCACTGGATTCAGGTCTTCACGCTGAAGGTTTTCAATAATCGTAATCTCCATAGCTTGCTCGTTGGATATCTGGCGGACCACGGCCGGGATGGTAGTCTTGCCGGCCCGCTTAGAAGCTTGCCAGCGCCGTTCACCAGCAACTAACTGAAACCTTCCATTTGCTATTGAACGCAACACAACGGGCTGAACTACACCGCTCGCCCGAATCGACTCAGCTAATTCTTCCAAAGCAGCTTCGTTGATCCGTCTACGGGTCTGGTAAGGATTGGGGTCAATGCTATCCACAGGAATCTCCTGCGCTGATGCGCCGGCTTGGGCGGCTGGCATGGCAATTGGCACGGCTGTAGGACGGCTTGGCAACAACGAGTCCAGTCCGCGCCCAAGGGCTTTGCGCTTGTCATTCATCATGATTCGTTGACCCTCTTCAATTGATCGTTGGCCGAGAAATTCTCGGTTTGATCGTCCGTAGCGATGATTGTCGGATGCACCGTTGCTGGGTGCATACGGCGATGCATGATTTCCTTGGCCAGGCGTATGTAGCTTTCAGCACCGCGGGAACGCACATCGTATAGCAAGGCGGGCTTGCCGTAGCTGGGCGCCTCAGCCAGTTTGATGTTGCGTGGAATGATGGTTTCCAGCAGTTTGTCGCCGAAGTGTCGTTTCAGCTCCTGGGTGACCTGCTGAGCTAAGTTCGTGCGATCGTCATACATGGTTAGCACAACGCCTTCGATCTGCAATCCCGGGTTGAAGCTTTGGCGCAGCCGATCAATGGTGTCCAGAAGTTCGCTTACACCTTCCAAAGCGAAGTATTCGGCCTGCATTGGAACCAGTACGGAATCGGCTGCTACCAAGGCATTGAGCGTGAGCAGATCGAGAGCTGGCGGGCAATCCAGAACAATGAAATCATATTGCTCGCGCACGGATTCAAGGGCATTGCGCAGCCGAAATTCCCTGTTCTCGGCACTGACCAGCTCAATATTGGCGCCAATCAAGTTCTTGTGCGATGGAATGAGGCTTAGCCCTTCCATCTCCGTGGAGATAACACCTTGGCTGGCCGCAGCCTCTGCCATGAGCAAGTGATATGTGCTGATGCGTTCCGGATCGCGGGCGAAGCCCAAACCGCCCGTGGAGTTTGCCTGAGGATCACAATCGACGAGTAAAGATCGAACTTCCGCGGCTGCAAAAGAAGCCGCGAGATTGATGGCAGTAGTGGTCTTTCCGACCCCGCCCTTTTGGTTCGCAACAGCGATTACAAGTCCCATGGTTTTATAGTCGTTACGAGCGCCTGCTTGACTTTAGACGAAGCTTGATTGAATGCGCAACGCCGCAAAATGGTGCATTGTTCCACGTGGAACGATGGGTAACAAACTTGATTCTGCTAGAACCATTATCCCACTTTGCGACTTAGATTCACTATGGAGCTACATCGGCCCTGCGTGCGTGAGGCCTAAAATGAAGGATTTGTACCACTTTTACCCTTCTGGTTCTAAGTACCGGCGCTTTAGACAGAATCTGGCATTAAATTCCAATGAGTTGCCCTCGTCTTCAGCTAATGAACAGCCTCCAGCTCGGCGGCGTAAAACTCCGTCAAAGGGTCACAAGCAACTATTAAAATACGGAAAATCAGTTATATCACTCCACTTTTACTATCTTGGTTCCAACTAAGAGATCTCTGGAATGGCCGCTTGGAATCTGCACGGCCTCTTCCCAACCCATGATTGGTGCTAAATTCCCGGCCAATTCCACCTGCGCGGATCCGATCATTAGCCCAACTCGTCCGCCAACCGCAGTTAATCTCACTGCCAACTGGAGCGTCTTCTCAAACTTCTCCACTGCACGCAGTAACACAAGATCAGCAGTTCGTAAGTAGTTCTCCGCCCGACCGCAAAAAACCGCCACGTTCTTAAGCTCCAGCAAAAGGATCAATTCCTTCAGGAACGTCGCTTTCTTATGTTGGGACTCAATCAATGTAACTTGAGTGTCCGGGGACAGGATGGCAAAGGGAACACCAGGGAAGCCAGCGCCGGATCCAAGATCGATTGCAGTTCCCACCGGTTTCTGCTCGAGCAGATATTTGGCGGCAAAAAGTGACTCGCCGAAATGCCGTTGCACGATTTCAGCGGGTTCGCGTATCGCCGTCAGGTTGATGCGCGCGTTCCACTTCAGCAATAGATCGATATATGTCGATATAGAGCGCAGCCGCATTTCATCGAGCTCAATGAAGGGCTGAAGCAGGTGTGCAATAGCGGTTGTCTCCACGTACCCCATCGTAAATCAGTAGTGCCGGGGCCGGCTTACCAGACCAGAATCCGCCGGCAGGGAAATCAGCAGATCGCGGACCGTCTGATGGAGCACCGGATGCATAACGTCTGGCGCTATCTCTGCCAGCGGCTCCAGCACAAAGCGCCGCTGCTGCATGGCGGGATGCGGAACGGTCAATTCCTGAGTGTTCAATACATCGTTGCCAAAAAACACAATATCAATGTCGATAGTCCGCGGGCCCCTGGGCTCTGTGCGCGTTCTGCCCATGGATTGCTCGACCGCCAGCATACTCGTGAGAAATTGCAATGGCATCAGCTCCGTCTCCATGGCAACAGCGCAATTCAGGAACCAGGGCTGCTCGCGCTCTACCTCCACGGGTTCAGTTTCATAAAGAGAAGAAACCAACTTGACCATGCTCAGCTGCCCCAATCGGACAATGGCGTCACGGAGTTGAGCCTCACGGTCACCCAGATTTGATCCCAGCGATAGATAAACCATCTTTTTCATGTGAAAAGGGAGCCTTAGATCGAAAGTGCTGCCACCCGTCAAAACGCAGACCCGTTACGTTGGTTACTTGGCTGCAATGTGACGATTTAGATACCCTTTGCGGGTATGGCTCTACAAGCACTCCTCCTCAGCCACGATCTTGAGGTACATCGTACGATACGCCGAGTCCTGGATGCGGCCAATATCGACCTGGATCTCTCCAACAATGCCGACCAGGCCCGCCACATTCTGCTTCGACGAAAGTATGACGCGCTTCTGGTTGACTGTGACGACATGCCCAACGGGCCGCTTGTACTCCGCGAGTTGCGGCAGGGAAAATCCAATAAGAGCTGCATAGCCTTCGCCCTCGTAAATGGCAAGACGAACATTCATCAGGCATTTGAGATGGGCGCCAACTTTGTCCTGGATAAGCCGATTTCCCTGGAACGGGCGACCCGAAGCGTACGCGCCGCGCAGGGCCTGATCATGCGTGAGCGCCGCCGCTATCACCGGCACCTGACAAAAGCTACCGGAGCAATTCTGGTGGACCAGGGTGCGGAGCTTCCTTTGAACATCACCAACATAAGCCATGGCGGCATTTCGATCGAGTGTTCCCGCAAGCTGGATGAAGGCGGGGCTGCCAGGGTCCGGTTGCAACTGCCCGGCACCAAACGCTCGCTGGACATCAAAGGCGAAGTGGCCTGGTCGACGCCGGAAGGCCGCGCCGGAATTCGCTTTCAGGTGCTTTCAGCCGAAGCGAAAAAAGATCTGGACGCATGGCTGGAGAAACGGGCTTTAGCGCTGGGCGGCGGCGCCATGTTCATCAATGCCACAACAGTTTAGTGTTTAAGCTTCGTGCGAGGCGTGGAGCGCCATCGCGCTCTCAGCAAGATCCTGGGATTGACTCACTTCCGTTGTTTCTTCCCACAAAGACCGATCTTTCAAAAGGCGTGAAACCAACGCAGTGTGCATGGCGTGTCCTGCGCGGTCGGCAACAATACGACCGATAATCTGCTTCCCTAGCAACGCCAGATCACCGATCAGATCCAGCACCTTGTGCCGCACAAATTCATCTTCAAACCGCAGCGGGCCATTCTTCACTCCCGTACCCGTCAACACAATCACGTTGTCTTCAGTGGCGCCGCGGATCAGCCCCATGTTTTTCATGGCCTGCTCTTCGCTAAGAAAACCGAACGTTCGCGCAGCAGCCAGCTCTTTACGGTAATGGTCCTGAGAGAGATCAATCTCAAACGCCTGTGCTCCGATGGGCGGGGCGAAATCAATCTTGTACGCAACAGCGTAACCAGACGCAGGATAAGCGCCGATGAACTTATTGCCTTCCCGCACTTCTATCTCACGCATAATGCGCAGATACGCGCGCTTTTTTCGTTGCTGTCTTAAACCCGCCTGCACAACCATGTCAACGAACGGCTTCGCGCTGCCGTCGAGAATCGGGAGTTCCAGGTTGTCCAGCTCCACAACGGCGTTGTCCAGGCCCATCCCAATAAAAGCTGAAAGCAAGTGTTCTGTCGTGGAGATCAGGACACCCTTTTTTTGCAGGCTCGTCGCGTAACTTACCCTGGCGACATTGCGGCCAATAGCTTCAATTTCAAAGCCATCCAGGTCGCTACGACGAAAGACAATACCTGTTCCGGCCGCCGCTGGGAGGATTCGAAGGGTCACAGCTTCACCGCTATGCAACCCTATACCTTTGCACTCCACTGGAGCCCGAACTGTCTGTTCAAATGGCAAGTTATTCCAAGTAAACAGATTACACCGGGCGACGCATTAGCCTGTGTTGTTTTTTTACAACAGATCGTGGCGGTAAAGGAACTACTTCTCTTTTACCGGATTGATCCTGGCCGCAGTGGGGTCAAACAGTAAGTCCGAGGGATGGGTATTGTAAGTAATATTCAAAATGATCTGCTGTGAGATGGTTTCGCCATTTCGCTTTGTTACGGTCATGCGGGGCGTGCTGATCCCCTGTATAGCTTTCCAGTCGCCATAGATGATCACTTCCTCATCCCGATCGCGGTAGCGGGGATCGCGGGTGGAAAACCGTTTTTCGAGCGGCAGATGCGTCGAGGGATCCACCAGCAGCGTCACCGACTCATTCTTTGAATTGATGATGGTGATCTTTTCCGCCAGATGTCCTTCTGAAATACCGGGCCCTTCATCCAGCAGCAGGATGCCTGGCTCCTTGAGCCATGAGCGCAGGACGTTCTCCAGCGAGTAATAGCGGCGGATTATCGCCTGATGAACTTTTTCTTCCTTCTGCAAATCAATGGGGCGAATACCGCGGTAGGTAATTTCATATGCCTGGTCGCCGACATAGAGCTGCACGATGTCACGCTGCTTCGTAAGTTCAATGCGATCCTTGTCCGGCCATTTCCAAAAGCGATAAAACAAACCCGAGCCAACCAGCGATTCGTTGTGGAAGCTGCCTGACCGGCCCTCGGCATAATAATCCTGCACGGTTAGATATGCCTGGCCGCCCAGCGCCTGGACCATCTGGTCCACCTGCGTTCGCGCCTTCTGCTGGTTGCTCTGGGCATCGCCGGCGGGCTTGGCAGATGGCTCTTGCTGGCCGTACAAACTGGCAACGCATAGGCAGATAAGGGCAATAATTCTCATGGGAATCAATACTTTCTTAGATGCATAAAAAACCGAGCTGCTGCTTCCGCCATCAGCCTACCAACACCGCGCCGCCGTTGACATTAAGAATTTCCCCGGTAATAAAGCCGGCATGCGACGTACACAGAAACAAGACTGAAGCGGCAATCTCTTCCGGCTTACCCGCACGTCCCAGTGGAATGGTGGCGTAAACCCGTTTGCTGATCGTTGCGTCATGCAACGCTGGCGCGGCCATGTCCGTTTCCACCCAGCCCGGGGCCACACAATTTACGTAGATTCCATCTCGAGCCAGTTCCGTTGAAAGCCCTTTCACCATACTGATGATCGCTCCCTTGCTTGCCGCATAGTCACAATGGAAAGCCTCGCCCCGTTGGCCCGCGGTGGAGCTGATTAATACTACGTGGCCCCCCGATCGCTGCGTTTTCATCTGTGCCACACCGTGCTTCACCAGGCCAAAAAGACTGTCAACATTAATGGACAGTGTAGAGCGCCACTGCTCATCCGACATCTGGTCGATGGGAGCATCCTGCGGCGGCCACACTCCATGGTTTCCCACGATAATATCCACTTTGCCGAAGTGCTGAATGGCCGCGTCGATCAAAGGCTTTGCGGCTTCGGCTGACGAGAGATTGGCCTGGATCGCTACGCATTGCTTCGTGCCACCGCACTCCCAGCAAAGGTCGTCGGCTTCTTTACTCGCTTTTTGATAATTGAAGACAACGCGAGCGCCAGCCTGCGTAAACATTCTCACAATCGCAGCGCCAATTCCGCGTGAACCGCCCGTAATCACGGCAACCCGGCCTTCCAATGACAAAACCATACCTTTACATGGCATGGCAAGTACGATACGGAACGAGACGGCATGCGTGCAAGAGCGGCACCTTTAAGGCTTGCGACTATTCCACACTCTAGCCGAGTCCACCAATGCCCGAAACAGATTGCTGGAAATTTGATCGCGTTCGAAAGTGCGCTCCGGATGCCACTGCACCGCCAGGACATAGTGATCCGCCGTGGTTCCTTCAATTGCCTCAATCACCCCGTCTTCAGCGCAATGCGCTACGGCGCGCAGACCATCGCCAACAACATCGGCCGACTGATGATGGCTGGAATTTACAGGGACCGCCGTGGCATTTTTTCCGCCAAGTGCTTCTTTCGCCAGCAGTGAGTCCTCGGCCACAACCACGTTATGCGCCACTTCCACCTTGGAACCTGCGCTGTGGTTCACCTTGGACTCAATATGCTGCACCAGTGAACCGGAGCGCCAGACGTTCAAAGACTGGAGACCATAACAAACGCCAAAGACCGGTTTGCGAAGGTTGTAAGCATCCTGAAGCATAAGTTCGTCGGCAGCGTCGCGCGGCGGGTCTGCCCGGTTGGTTTCCGCATGTGGTTCAGCGTTGAACTTCTGCGGATCAACGTCGGCCTTGCTCCCGGGCAACAGAATTGCGGCGCAGGACGTGATGAGGCGCGCAATCTGTTCCGGTGAACTCTCCAAGGGGACAACTACCGGCTCGCCGCCTGCCGCTTCAACGGCTCGAAGATAGGCGGGCAGAGCGCGTCCGCTGTACTCCAGATCGTAGGAACATGGTTCTGGTATGGCAATCCTGGGCTTCGCGCCCACATTTCCGTCGATTTTTGAAGAATTAGCCACTAATCCTTGCTCCAAGCGCTTTCCATCCCACTATTACTTTGTTGGTTCATTCGTCTCCAGCTGCTCTCCACGCAAATCAGGAGCCACACTGCGGGAGTAATAGAGCGCCCCAATGACTTCCCACGCCCGCTCCGTAATCTTTGCAATGGCGCGTATGGACATGCCCACCGTTTGAATCGGCTCTCCCACCAGCATATAAACCGGACCCGGCTTGATGTGCCAGGTATTCATTTTAAGCATCTCGTAAGTTCCGACCAGAGCAATGGGAACCACGTCCACCTGTGCTTTGACCGCAGCATAAAATGCGCCACCCATAAAAGAATGCAGCTGCCCATCGGGCGAGCGGCCGCCTTCGGGAAAAATTACCAGGGAATTTCCCTTTCTGATCGCTGCCACGGCCAGGTTCAAGCTGCGCACGGAGGCCTTCGGGCTCTCCAGCACCACAGGAATCTGTCCGGAACGGCGCAAGTGCCAGCCCATAAACGGATAACGGAAAAGCTCTTTCTTGGCCAAAATCCTGAACTGAAATCGAAGATAGGTGTACAGCACCGGAATATCGAGCGCCGAAAGGTGATTCACCACGTAAACCTGCGGCTTCGACGTATCAATCCTGTCCAACCCTTCCACCTGCACATTGGCGCCAACGGTGCCTAGAATCATCCGTGACCACAGGCGGGCGATGTTTTGCTGGCGTTCGCCGGAGGGATCAAACAGCGAGATGACGAGTGACACGCAGCCCAGAACAATCGTGTAAAGCCAAATCAGCGGGTCAAACAGAAAATAGGATCGCAGCCGGGAAGCAAAGTGGCGCACGCCGCCTGTAACTTCTTGCGGCTTGATATCTGCTTGAGTCGTCTCTGGCACCTTTCAGGCACCCTGCCGAACTGGCTTGCGAGTAAGAATCCCCAGGGCTTCACCCACAATATAAATGGAACCTGTGATCACGATCACACCTGCGTGTCCTGCCAGAGTGCGGGCGCGCTCCAGCGCCTCCAGCACCGATTTCGCCGGCAATACCTCAGTCTGTGTATGGGCTCCAAGCTCTGCAATTTCTTCCGCAGACGCAGCGCGTGGATTCTCCGCCTGCGTGGCAATCACGCGATCCGCCAAGGGAAAGAGAATATCGGAAATCTCGCGGATGGCTTTGTCCCGCATTGCGCCAAAAATAAACGTGAGCGGCGGATCTTCATAGAACGTGGAAAGAGTAGAGCGCAGAGCCCAGGCTCCTGCGGGATTATGCGCAACATCGAGCACGATTTCGGGAAAACCGTCTTCAGGGGGGATCACCTGGAACCGAGCAGGCCAGCGGGTGGAGCGGATGCCCTGCTCAACGTCTTCTGCCGAAATATCAAAACCAAAATTGTTGAGTTCCTCAGCTGCGGTAATGGCCAGCGCCAGATTGCGCAACTGGTGGCGGCCCGCGAGCGGAAAATCAACTTTGATTTCTCTACCCATTACCGCCAGAGTGAATTGATTGTGGCCCGCACTAATCGCGCTCGCCACAGCATCTTCAGCGCTTGGAGTCATGGAGGGCATATGTTTCACTGCGCTCACAGCGTGAGCATCGCGATCCATGATCTCTTTCCCCAACGCTTCATTCACGATCGGATGCTGCGGCAGCAAGACAACGGTGCCCTTGGGACGCAGGATGCCGGCTTTCTCATGAGCAATTTCCGGCAACGTATTGCCGAGAAAATTCTGGTGATCAAAATCAATATCAGTAATCACGGAAATGTACGGATCAACAATGTTTGTGGCATCGAGCCGGCCGCCCATGCCCACCTCCAGCACGGCCAACTCCACGCCCGCGCTGGCAAAATATTCGAACGCAATGGCCGTCAGCATTTCAAAAAAACTGGGATGCCATGGCAGTTCACCGCGTTCTACCAGATCGTGCGCGCATCTTTCCACGCGGCCATAGATCACCGCGAATTCGGCGTCGCTGATTGGTTCCTGATTAATTTGAATGCGCTCATTGACCCGCAGCAGGTGAGGCGAGGTGTAAAGCCCCGTGCGATATCCCGCGGTCTGCACAATGCTGGCCAGCGTTGCCGCGGTTGAGCCTTTGCCATTGGTTCCCGCGATCAGAACACTCTGAAGCTTGCGTTGCGGATTCCCCAGCGCTTCCGCCAGCCGTCGCATGTGAGCCAGATCAAATTTGCGGTTCGACGCAAGCTCATGACCCAGCGCCAACAGATTGTGTACGGCAGATTCGTAAGTAGCGGACACAGCTTAGGCTGCCTTTGGCGTCATGAAATCGAGAGCGCGGGTGATGTAAGACTTCATGTCCTTGCGATGGACCACCGAATCCAGCATGCCGTGTTGCAGAAGAAATTCGCTGGTCTGAAAGCCTTCCGGCAGCTTCTGGCGGATCGTCTGTTCGATCACACGAGGTCCGGCAAAACCAATTAATGCGCCCGGCTCCGCGATGTTGAGGTCACCCAGCATGGCATAAGAAGCGGTGACGCCGCCGGTGGTCGGATCAGTAAGAACGGAGACATACGGCACGCGAGCTGTATCCAGCCGTGCCAGCGCAGCAGAAATTTTTGCCATTTGCATCAGGCTGACCACACCTTCCATCATGCGCGCACCGCCGGATGCCGACACTACGATGATTGGCTTGCGTTTTTTGCAGGCCCGCTCAATCGCGCGGGTAATAGATTCACCCACCACCGCTCCCATACTGCCGCCGATGAATGAATATTCCATTGAGCTCACGATCACGGGCCGGCCATTCATGGTTCCCGTGGCATTGATGATGGCATCTTTCAGGCCGGTAGACACCTTGCTCTTCACCAGACGAGCCTTGTAGGGGCGCGTGTCAGAAAAATTCAGCGGGTCGGTCGACTCGAGGTTCTCGTCCTGAGTCTCAATACCCTCCTCATCCAGCAAGAGCATCAGCCGTTGCCGGGAGTCGATGCGAAAGTGATAGTCGCACTTGGGGCAGACGTTTAGATTTTCTTCCAGTTCCTTCTTCCAGATGATCTGGCGGCAGCCCTCGCACTTGACCCACAGGCCTTCCGTGCGGACACGCTTCTCCTCGTTCGCCTGGATCTCACTGGATTCCCGCTTAAACCACGCCAAGATTTTTACTCGCTTTCATTCGACGACCGAGGCTACTAGTATTCGATGCCCCGTTGCGCCGTCACGCCTTTTTCGTAGGCATGCTTTACCTGTTTCATTTCCGTTACGGTATCGGCCAACTCAATGATTGTCGGATGCGCGTTCCTTCCCGTCAAGATTACATGCACCTGGGCAGGTTTCTGCTTTAGAGTCTCCGCCACCTTGGCGGGATCGAGCATGCCATAGGTGATGGCGTAATTGATCTCATCCAGCACCACCAGGTCCCATTTTCCGGACATGATGGCTTCATGCGCTTCCTGCCACGCCGCTTCAACCATTCGAACATCCTCGGGGTCAGTCTCCGCGCCACCGACTTTCACGAAGCCGCGCCCCATCTGCTTCATCACAAAGTTATCGCCGAAGGCTTTCACGGCATCGAGCTCTCCGTAATGCCAGGAACCCTTCAGGAATTGGAGCATCAGCACCTTCATGCCATTCCCGACCGCTCGCAAAGCGGTACCCATGGCCGCCGTGGTTTTACCCTTGCCCGGCCCGGTGTTTACGATGATCAGACCCTGGTGAACGTCGCCCATGTTAGTGGCCTGTATGGTACGGATGGCCTCTTAAGATTGTAAATGCCCGGTAAATTTGCTCCAGCAAAACTACCCGCGCCAGCTCGTGCGCCAGCGTCATCTTGCCAAAAGAGAGGATAAGGTCGGCGGCGCCGCGGGCAGTGTCACTAAATCCATCCGCTCCGCCTACTGCGAAAAAGAGGTTTTGGGTTCCACGGTCCTGCTGGTCGCGCAGCAGGTTGGCAAATTCTTCTGAAGTAAACTGACGGCCTCGAGCGTCCAACAGTATGAGGACCGGAGCAGTCCGGCCTTTAGTGTCGGCGGCCAGCTCCAGCAACGCAGGCTCGCTGGTCATCTCATGAGATTCTGCGCCTACATAATGCGAGATGCGCTTGAGATATTCGTCAGTGAGTGCCCGAATCGCGACTTCTTTGGTTTTGCCAATCCACGCGATCTGCAGTTTCACGCCGACTTCCGCTTTTTCTTTTTGGCGCTGGCTCGCGCATTTTTGTTATGCGGCTTTTGGCTTCGCGAACTTTGGGTTCGCGTTTTAGTACGTGCGGTTTTGCGCGGCACAGCTGCTTTCTTTCTGGCAGGCGCCTTCTTCGCGATCTCTTTTTTGGCGGAAGCCTGTTTCTTTGCGGCTGGTTTTTTCGAAAGGTCTGACGGAGTCAGCTTTCGCGCCGACTTCCACAGACGTTCCAGGTCATAAAACTTACGCGCACGCTCAGAGAAAACGTGCAGGACGAAGTCCACATAGTCCAGAAGCACCCACTCGGCCTGGCTGTAGCCTTCCACACTATTGGGGCGCTGGCCAACATCTGCCATCTGCTTTTGCACGTCGTCGGCAATCGCCTGTATCTGGCGTGGGTTGGTGCCGGAGCAGACGACAAAATAATCTGTAAATGCTCCGCTGCTTTTGTCCATCTCCAGGATGACAACATCTTCACCCTTTTTCCCTTCAATGGCCCTGACCGCCTGTGCAACCTGTTGCCTGGTCTGTAAACTCATCCGTTCTTATGGCTCCTGCCTGTGTGCCCCTGATGCTGGGCCTCTTGAAAAGATAGCACTTTGTTCCTGCTTGCGTCGGTACTTTCCATGCTGATGCGGCCGCCGTAAAGATTCTCTTTCTTGATGTATTCCGCTACCAGTGGGGGTACATAGCGGCTGAGCTGCTTGACTGACTTACCAGCCGCAGCGCGAATCTGCGTGGATGAAACTTTCTCTCTCACTTCACCCAGCAGATGGATGGTAGCGCCCATCAACGCAATGGTTCCCTCAGCATGCTGGCGGCGCATGGCGCGCATCATCAAATCGGTTGGACGCAAAGATTCTGGAAGCGCACGCCCTACATCCGCCAGCGAATATCCGGGACGGCTGACCACGATGAACTCTACTTCAGCCAGCAGCTCTTCCGGCTGCCGCCAGGTAGCAATGTCTTTGAACGCGTCAATGCCGATCAGGAAATACAGCTTGTCAGTCTTCTTGAGTGAACTCTTGAGCCGCCGGACTGTATCGATGGAATAGTTTGGATGGCCGGTGTGGGCATCGAGCAATGAAGTAACAGAGCGTGGATCGTCAGCCGTGGCCAGCGCCAGCATGGCAAAGCGGTGCTGAAAGTCCGTGAGTTTGCGCTTCTGCTTGTGCGGCGGCAGATCAGCTGGAACAAAATAGACCCGCCCCAGGCCAAATTTCTCCGCGGCAGCACGCGCAACCGCTATATGGCCAAGATGAACAGGATCGAAGGTGCCGCCAAAAAGAGCAATCTTCATGCGGTTATCGAGTCTGCCTCTGCTTAAAGGCCCTCTGCTTGGAGACGCGCTTCATGCGTTCCGCCTTCTTCTTATCTTTGCGAGTGGAGACGGCTCTCTTTTTGGCTGGCGGATGCTCCTGCGCGAAAGCGCCGGCACGAATCGTCGCTACCATTTTGCCCAGCGCATACTTCAGTTCCGGGATGCCTTTGCCCGTAACCGCGGAAATCTCGTACATCGTAAGCTTAAGCTTTTTGCAGTGCTTGGCCAGCTTGGCCAGCTTTTCCGGATTCACCACGTCAATCTTGGACGCCACCACGATCATCGGCTTCTTTTCCAGACCGGCGCCAAAGCTTTTCAACTCACCCATGATGACTTTGAAATCGGCAACCGGATCAGGGCGACCGCTGGCGTCAGAGATGTCAATCATGTGGGCCAACACGCGGGTGCGCTCAATATGCCGAAGGAATTGGATTCCAAGTCCGGTACCGGTGTGCGCGCCTTCGATGAGGCCGGGAATATCAGCCACAACGTAACTGTCTTCATGCGGCATCTCGCCGATGGTAACGACGCCGAGGTTCGGTTGCAGAGTGGTGAAAGGATAGTCGGCAATCTTGGGCTTGGCCGCCGAGATTCGCGACACCAGAGTCGACTTGCCCACGTTGGGATAGCCAACCAGCCCCACATCGGCCAGCAGCTTCAACTCCAGCCGCAAAACTTTTTCTTGTCCGGGAAAACCCTGTTCGTGCTCCTGTGGGGCCTGGTGAGTGCTGGTGGCAAAGTGCTGATTGCCACGACCACCGCGGCCACCCTGCGCGACAACCATGCGCTCGTCAGGATGCGAGAAATCCTGGAGACGCTCGCCGGTCTCATTGTCATAGACAATGGTGCCGACCGGGACCTTCAAGATCACGCTTTCGCCGTCACGCCCGGTGCAGTTGGAGCCTTCGCCGTGGCGTCCACGCTCGCCTTTGTATTCCGGGTTAAAGCGGAAATGGACGAGCGTATTGTGGCGCTCACTGGATTCCATGACGATATCGCCGCCGCGGCCGCCGTCGCCGCCGGAAGGGCCGCCACGCGGGACAAACTTCTCCCGCCGAAAGGCCATGCATCCGTTGCCACCGTCTCCGGCCTTAATCCTGATGATTGCTTCGTCAATAAACATGCTGTCTGTATTGATTGTACAGGCCACGGCGAGGATTCGCCGCAGGCGCCCACAGTCGGCGGTAATCGGGGCGGGTGGGCTTATTCCTTGTGTTGAGCCATAGCGGCAAGACGCTTATCGACCTCTTCACGGCTCACAACTTCCATCTGGGTGGCAATGTACCCAGTTGTTGCCAGAGCCATCGCGGACGCTGGCAGTTCTGTCGCCATAGAACTGTTTGGCTGGCTCCAACAGCGAGTGGCACCGGCCTTTAGAGCGCGATGGTAGGCGGCATCGGCGTCCGGGACGTAGCTCTGCAGGGCGCACGGCATTGCCGGCCACTCCGGACTCACGTCCGCCAATTCGACGACCGAATCGCCGATCCTGAGCGCCGCATGCCCAATAGTGCCGTCAGGGCGCGGATAGACAGCGATCTCCGTGGCATCAAACGCTTCCTTCATGAAAGCAATCAATTGGGCCGCACCGTTTACATGGAGATACGGAATTACGCTCTGATAACCATCTGGTTGATGCGCCGATTTGCTCATGATGTGCGCCGCTCCTTACTTCTTTTCCATTGCGGCCATGCGGCGTTTCATTTCTTCCGGAGATACGTCTTCAACATGAATGGCGAGTGTCCATTTGTGTCCCCATGGATCTTCGATGGTGCCGCTGCGGTCACCATAAAACTGGTCGACCACAGGCTTTTTGATAGTTGCACCCTGGGCGACGGCGCGCTCGACTGTCTTATCGACGTCATCCACGTAGAGCAGCAGCCCTACCGGGGAATTCCCAAGGCTCTTGGGACTGACCGCATCCATCTCAGGAAACTCGTCGGCCATCATGACAAATGAGTCGCCGAACTTGAGTTCCGCGTGGCCTACTCGACCATCGGGCATTGGCATGCGCATGACTTCCACGGCGCCAAACACCTGTTTGTAAAAATCGATCGCCGCCGCTGCGCCCTTGATCACCAGATAGGGAGTTACGCTGTGATAGCCCTCAGGAATTGGTTTTACTTTATTTGCCATAAAAAATCTCCTTCAGCAGCATTTAAATGCTGCGACTTCGATCTGATTCTGCGGGTTCAGATCGTAAAAGTATTGTAAAAATTTGACCTACTGGTGAATAGGCACATGATTCAAATGGGTGAGAAAGAGCACGAGATAGCGTCACCTCTAGATGACGTAATTCTACGCCGCGAGCCCACGTAAAAAACACTGAACGTGTGCGCCAAGAAAAAGCCCCGTCGGATAGACGGGGCGGGATTCCTGGGTAAGTAGAAAGAGCGACCTTACGACTTGGCGGCTTCGGCTGGCTCGACCAACACGTAGCGACCGTTGCCACCCTTGTCGACGAATTTAATGGTGCCGGTGACTTTGGCGAAAAGAGTGTCATCTTTGCCGCGCCCGACGTTTGCGCCCGGCTTGATGGGTGTGCCACGCTGGCGAACGATGATAGTGCCGCCCGGGACGAGTTGACCGCCGAAAGCTTTTACGCCAAGCCGCTGCGCGTTAGAATCACGCCCGTTTCTGGAACTTCCTAAACCTTTTTTGTGTGCCATAACAAATCCTTGTCTTTTATTTTCTTAGCGGGCTAATCCCAACTCAATCCAAGAGCGGTCACGACCCTTTTCGCTTCCCTCACCCCCACCTAAAGGTGAGGGCTGGGTCATGCCCTGTTACGTGATTTCGGTTCCAGAACCACGGGTATCCGCGGCACCTGGTCTCTACTTCTTCTTGCCTTTGCCGGCAGACTTCTTTGCCGTGCTCTTCTGGGCTGCCTTCGGTTTGCTCTTGGACTTACCCTTTGCAGCCTTGGCCGGGGCGTCGCCTTCTGCCGCGGCAGGCTTTGCCTTCTTAGGTTTGCGGGCCGGCAACTCAGGAGCAGTGAAGCGCTCGCCGTCGAAAGCGATTTCCGTGATTCTTACCGCGGTAAAGGGCTGGCGATGTCCGTAAATCTTCTTGTATTGCTTTTTGCGCTTGAAGTGGAAGACCAGAATTTTGTCGGCTTTTCCACCTTCCATCACCTGGGCAGTCACAACAGCGCCAGCACCTGGGCCGATGGTACCTTCCTGGCCGGACACGGCCAGAACATCATTGAACTCAACGACGTCGCCATTAGCGGCGGGCAGCTTCTCAATTTTCACTACGTCGCCGGGTGCGACGCGGTATTGCTTTCCCCCGGCGCGAATTACCGCGTACATAACTCTCTCCATCGCCCCTTCAAAGCGCTTGGCCGGAAAGGACTTATATTGACTTGTAAGATTGCTCAGCAGCCATGCTCAACAGGCAGGAATATCCACCAGTGGCAAACCTTGTAATTTTAACGTGATAGGGGCTTTATGGTCAAACCGGGGGTCCCTTAACCCCGAAGGTACGTCCGCCAGAAGAAATACGCTGTCATGCTACTGCCGAGGATGATCACCACATAGCGCACGCTGCGCGGCTCCATCTTCTGGGCGTACCAGGCACCCACATATCCGCCCAGAGCCCCGCCCACCAACATAAGGAGCGCCTGGGGCCAGAACACAGCGCGGGCCACAATGAATATGATCACGGCTACCGCATTTCCACAGGTGGCCAGCAGGGTCTTGAGGCCGTTCATGCTGTGAATGTTTTCGATGCCCATCATCGCCAGCAGCGCCAGCATCACAATGCCCGCTCCGGCTCCAAAGTACCCGATATAAACCGCTGCGCAGGCCTGCAACAGCGTGATGCCAATCACGCGCTTCACCGAAGGGCCACCCCCGGAATGGTGCCGATTGACCCAAGACGTAACCATGTCACTGAAGCTGAAGATCAAGGTGGCGGCCAGAAGCAGCCAGGGAATCAGTTTGTCAAAGGTCGCCTGCCCGGTCTTGAGTAAAAGGATGGAGCCGACGATGCTGCCCAGAAAAGTAATGATGATCAACGGCAGAATGCGTTTGAGCAGTTCTGGGCTGAGCGCTTTGCGATAGGCTCCGGTGGAGGCCAGTGTCCCAGGCCACAAAGCGACCGTGCCCGTGGCATTGGCGTTGATTGAGGGCACGCCGGTGAAGAGCAATGCCGGGAAGGCAAAGAACCCACCACCTCCAGCTACGGAGTTCACAGTCCCACCCGCCACGGCGGCAAAGAAAAGCAGGATGGAGTGGTGAGAGCTCACTCAATATTCTAGCGGATTTTTTTATCTCGCGGAGGCAGGTCAAGCTATTTGGAATCAATCAGCGCGCCGCGTAACGAATTTTCATGACCATGATGATCAGCAGTAGGGCGAACGTGACTGCGTTAGCCACGATGACCGGCATGGCCCATAAGCGAAGACCGTAAACCAGCCACAGCACTACGCCGGCGGAAAAGGTAAGCAGCATGGCCCAGGAAAGATCGTCGCAGCGCTTGCTCCGCCACGCGTGCAACACCTGCGGGACGAAGGAAATTGTGGTCAATGTTCCCGCAATGAAGCCAAGCAAGGTGGTCAGGCGCATCAATGAACAATACCAAATGAAATGGGCACACAAAACCGCCGCGTGCCCTGTTTCCTAACGTCGATATTCTGATTACATCAAAAATTCTCTGGTCTGGCGGGTGATGGGATGCTGCATCTCCTCCAGTTCGTTCTTAACTTGATTCAAGCCATACACCAGCCGTTCGAACTCCTGGGACATGCGCCTGAACAGCGGCGCCACCTTGGCATATTCAAAGTGCTCAAACTTCGAAACGATGTAGTAGCTCTCTTTGCCGGCTTTCACAAAGTCAATCAGGCTCTCCATCCGTGTGCGCCGCAGGCGATGTTTATTCAGGCCCTGCGGAAACATGCCGGTGAAGAAAAGCGAATAATCGCCAATGTGTTTGCGCACCTGGCGCTCGCGATCAAAGGACGGGGCTGGCCCGTAAACAGGATCAGACTCCAGCAGCATCTCGCCTACGTCGCATAGCGGGCGGCCGTCTGCATTTTTGATCTTGTAGAGAGTTTCTGCTTCGCAGAATTCTGTGAGCAGGTTGGCGACATAGTCGTGCACCTCAGAGCTGCGCACGCCAACCTCACCATAATTTCGTTCAACTACTTCCTTGAAAAACTGCTGCAATGGATTCGATTCAGGTATCACCTTTGTCACCCCTTTTCCCTGCACTACGCCGTCTATGCCGATACGTCGTCACCGCCCCGGCATAAACTTCAGCAAATTGGGGAACGCTGTTTAATATGAGTGCAGTATGGGTAGTTTTGGTTATCTACCGCAAGTAATTTGTGAGGCAACTCTGCACTTTGGCAGCAAGACCATGGGAGTGCTAAGAAACGGATGGGCAATGGCCGGATGGGTGAAAGAAGAAACTGAGCAAACTAAAATCTCATCCACCCAGGCCCTTCTTCACCAGATCGCTGACAGTCTTGCCTTCCACGCGTTCGCCGGTGGCCTGAAGTTTGGCCATCACGTTCTTCATCACGGTGCCCATATCTTTCACCGTGGGTGAGCCCATCTCTGCGATGGTAGCCTTCACCGCTTCGGCAATCTGCTCTTCTCCCATGGCTTTGGGCAGATAGTGCTCGATCATCTTGATCTCGGCCGCCTCTTTATCGGCCAGTTCCTGGCGGCCGCCTTTGGTGAACGCGTCAATGGAATCACGGCGCTGCTTGATCAGCGTGCTGAGGATCTGCTGCGTCTCCTTGTCGTCAAGCGGAGCGCGTTTATCGACCTCTTTGTAACTGAGAGCCGACTTGACCATGCGCAAAGTGGAAAGGCGCAGTTCATCGCGGCTACGCATGGCGTCAACCATATCTTTTTGGATCTGCTCACTGATGGTCATGGTTTGAAACCTCGTTCGGGTGAAGGAAGATTATAAGCTCTGGACGATTTATAAGACCGAGACAGGTCGCGAACTCAGCAACGCGACCCGACCCGGTTTTGCAACGGAAATCTGTTTCTGGTCTGGTAGGCTTATCCGGCATTACAACAGCCCAAACTAATTGCATATGCGTAAGTTCACCAAATATGCTGTATTGCTCTGCTTTCTGTCACTCATCCTGTGGTTTGTTGCGGCTGTGGGCGTACAAGAGAAATTTTTTGCACTCGATCCGCTACATTTTTTTGAGCGTGACAGCCGCTTTCTTTGCATTCATATCGGCCACGACATAGTCATCATCGTGCTCGTGCTCACAGCAGCAGTGAGCCTGTTTCTTGAATTACGACGGCGCAATCAGAGCAAGAACCCCAGCAGACTCTGGTTCGTCATAGGCGTGCTGATTTTATTGTGGATCACTGGTTATTTGCTTTTGTGGTTTACGGTGGGCGCCGGATTCATGTGCGGAGGCGGATAAATTGCTGTCTTCTTAAGGAATACCAGGATCATCATTCAACGACGCTCGATTCCGGTGGTGGATCAGTTTGGGTTTGATGGAGAGCAGCTTATGCAAAAAAGGCGGCCCGCAAGGAGAGGCCGCCTAGCAAGAGCGTTAGAGGTTATTTGACAGAGACACTGACGGTGGCCGAATTATTAGCCAGCGCCAGATCCTGCGTCTGGGCTGAAGCTGTGAGTTTATTGGCGTGGGAACTCCCGACGGCGCCGATGGCTTTGAGATATACGTTGAGGAAAGCCGTCTGGCCCTTTTCCAGGCGGGTTCGTTTGCACGTGATTGTTCCCGTTGTGGCACCAACGGCTGGTGTGGAGCATGAAGTTACCGAATTGCTGAACACCTTTACGAATGAATAACCGCTGGGGATGGGATCGCTCAGGACGACATTATCGCTTCCGTCGGGGCCAAGATTGGTGACCTGGGCGAAGAAAGTAACTGTTGTGTTCCGGGTAGCGGAAGGTGCGTTGGCTGTCATGGTGGTCCGGAGGTCACTCGCAATCACTATTTTGGCAAAAAATCCATCGCTGGCTCCTTTGCGTCCTGGCTGGAAGGCATCTGGGGTCACGGGAAAGTCAGTGGCGGCAGTTGTTCCACCGACCCACACATTCCACGCAGGATCAACAAAGATGGCATTGCCAAAGCTCGGGTTCTGGGAGCTCGTGCCTCCAAGCACAGCGGAGTAATAGAGAGATTGTCCGTTGGGCTGGAGAGCGGTAACAAAGGCGTCGCTTCCACCCGTTGGGGTAGGTTTGCCGAAGCCATTGGCTGTAACAGGAAAGTCCGGGGAATTTGTTGCGCCAGTCACAAAAGCCATTCCAGCGCTGTTCACCTTCAGGCCATTGGTGTTTTCTGAAGCCGCGCCGCCCAGCAGTGTGGAATAAACCAGAGCGCTGCCAGTGGCATTGAGTTTGGTAACGAATCCATCGGGGCATGCAGCCGTTCCGGGGCCGGCACAGTTGGGCCCTGTGAGAGTGCGTTTGAAGGCGCCTGTAGTGGTCGGGAAGCCAGAGGAATCGGTGCTTCCAGCTACATAGACGTTGCGGGAAGGATCAATCGCGATGCCGGACGAGAGGCCATCAACTCCGAGAAGCAGGCTGGAGAAGACTCGCGCCGAGGCGGTTGGGTTGAACTTGGTCACGAAGAACGCTGGTCCGCTTCCAAACGAATGACTGTGTGGGTAGCTGGCGTCAGCGATTCCGAGTACGTAGGCGTTGCCGGAGCTGTCAACAGTAAGCGCGGTCGGGCGTGCCTGGTCGGAACTACCGACGTAGGTAACGTACACGATCGAGGCCGAACCAGACTTATTCGTATCGAGCTTGGCGAGGAACCCTGCAATGCTGTTTGTCGCTAATGTAGGTTCCACTACTCCAGGCGTAGTTGGAATACAGGGATTCGAGGTGGAGCCGGTGATCCAGACATGGCCTAAGTTGTCGGCGGCGATGCCATTAGGAAATGAGTCAGAAACAGTCTGGCATTGCGTTGCGTTGCTGGTGGAGCGGCCAAAAATGAACTCATAGACAAGGGCGGAACCGTCAGGGCTGAGCTTGTCCACAAAGATTCCGGAGTCAGAACCGAAGTTTGGTCCGGGATTCGCGTCATTGGCAAACTCTGCCGTATAGGCGTGGCCGGCGGAATCGACGGTCATAAAAGGAATGTCATTGTGGAGGAAGGTTGAATAGAGGAGGATGCGTCCGGTTTTATCGAACTTGGAAACGAAGCCGCTTTGCGACATCGCGTCAGAATGGAACGAGGCCTGAACGTTGAAGTTACGATCGAAAGCTCCCGCAGTTGTGGGAAAGTCGATAGCGCTGGTTGTACCAGAAACAAAGACGTTGCCGGCTGCATCAAGAGCCACCTGCTCAATGCGTGTGTCCGCAGGAAAGCTCAGTCCCAGGCTAAGGTCCTCTGCCGTGGCGCCACCCAAATGCGTGGAGTACGCCAACACGGGGTCTATGGTCAACGGGAGATTGTGATCGTACCCGCCGAGATCGATGCCGAGCCGATTGCTACTGAGCAACTTCCACTCCGCCTGGACCGGCTGACGCTTGCCATTGACGGTCTGCCACGCAACAGGGGCCGACTCATACAGCTTGTGGCTGCCGAGAATGAGTTCGACTGCTCCAGAAGGAGTGACGGCAGCATGGTCGATGCCTTCGAGCCGTAATGCGATCTCCCCAACGTCAGCCCCGGGAGCCAACAGGAAATCATGTTCGAGGTGTTGTCCATGGCCGTAGAAGAGTACGTCGATGCCGGGATAAGCTGATTGATAACGGAGGGCAGCGAAGTTCTCCACGCTGGTAATCGAGTGTTCAGGATCATGGCTGAGATAGTTGCTGCGGGCTACAAGAGGCTGCTCCGCGCGAATCACCGATGCAGAAGCCACGTTATCAAAAAGCAACCGGAAACTTCCGGTATGAGGCACAGCAATGGTAATGCCGTCAGACGTCAGAAATACGACGCCTTCCCGGCTACGCGCCAGATACCTAACTTGCGGCTCGGTTTGTCCGCGGTTAATTTCGAAGGCCAGAGGAGCGTTCACGGGCGGAACGGTTTGGGCAAAAAGCGTATGGGCGGTGGCTAGCAGCAAGAGTACAGACGGAACGATACGAAGGGCTTTGAGCATACGAATCCTCGCGGCACGATCATTGATTCCGATACAGGGGGTACGGTTGAGAGATGTGCTGCTTACAATGATGTGAGCTGCATATCCAGTGTTGTCCCTT
>DATCAX010000655.1:0-4513 GCA_036512375.1 Candidatus Angelobacter sp.
AAGAGGCCCTCACGCACAGGCTGAGCGGCCTGAAGACTGACGACGCCGGACGGAAAAAGGAATTGGAAGATGAACTTAAAGCCATGCTTCCGACGGGCGCTTCAGTACAACTCGACACTGTAGCTGGCTGGGAGGATGCGGAGAAACAATTGTCAGCCACCTTCAGCGTGGAGATTCCGTCCTACGCCAGCAGTGCCGGTAAGCGCATGCTTGTCCCGACCAACCTGTTCCAGTCGCGAAGCCGGCAGCCATTTGCACAGGGCGATCGCAAGCAGCCGGTCTATTTCAACTTTCCTTATTACCTCATGGATGAGACAACGATCACGTTTCCGGCGACCTACCAGATGGAAAACCTGCCCGAGGTGCAGCCGATCCAGACCGATTTCTCAATCTACAACCTGAAGCACAGCGCCAAAGGAAACACGGTAACCGTTAGCCGGACCTTTGCGATAGCTGAAATCGCCTTCAAACAAAATGAATATGCGGGCCTTCGTAAATTTTTTGGTGACGTTAACAATGGCGATTCGCAGCCGCTGGTTTTGACCGCCTCAAAGTAAAGGAACTAATCTCCCGGCGCCGGATCATCACCGGCGGCCGGCGGCTAACTAGCCTTTTTCTTCGAACCCTTGCGCCACATGCGCACATGGTCAAGTACGATGACGGTTCCAACCCACACTGTCGCGGCCAGATACCCGGCCACAACGTCACTGGGGTAGTGCACTCCCAGATAAATCCGTGAGAGCCCAATAGCGATGACCAATGCTGCAGCGGCAAACCAGATGAGCAACCTCCAGGCCAAAGGTTTGGTGCGGGCGCTGAGGAGCCCTGCCAGTACGCCGTAAAAACAAAAAGAACACAGCGCGTGTCCGCTGGGAAAACTATAAGAGTGCGGCGCTGTGCCAAAGTACGCCGTAGGCCGCGTGCGATGGTAGATGTACTTGAGCGTGAGGTCGAGTACGAGCGACCCAGCCATGGCCACTGCCAGCCAGAAAGCGGCGCGCCGCCAGCGCAGCCATGCGAAAACCGCAAGAGCGATCGCCAGCTCAACAATCAAAACGTTATAACCAAGAAGGGAGATCGCATTCATGGCCCGCGTCATGCCAGGAGAAGCATAGTGGTGCACCCACTCGCGTATGACCTGGTCAAAATGCTGTGTATCGCCTTCCAGAACTTCGCTTCCCAGCCACGCGAAAAGAAGCAACGCAAGCACCGCCGCGCCCAGGCTGGCCAGGATTGCCGCTTGAAACAGCGGAGTTGGTTTGGGCGCTTCTTCGGGGCCGGACACTTGAGGGCTAACTTCTGGCATTGCGTCCTTTTGCAGTGAGGGCGCCGATCAGTTCATCCACCTTGGCTAGAATAGCGCCATTGCCTGGGCGCGGATAAGAACTCAGGTTGCCGGAGTAAAAAGGCAGGTTAAAAAGGAATGATTCAATTTGTTCTTTACCCAGGTCCTCCCACCACGCGCCATAGCCCAGCCCGTCGTCTAAATAGTGCTTGATATTTTTGTATGTTTGACGCAATCTTAGGACCTCAATCCTTACTGGGCCAAGTTTCGCCCCCTTTCCGGCTAGCTTATGAGTCACCGGTTGTCGAACAATTTTTATCTTGACGGGGTGCTTTATGAGACATGGATCAAAACGGGCCAGGTACGTCAATTCTGTCAAACCCGCCACACATCCCCAACAACGCGACACGCGGGTCTTTAATCGATTCAGAATTAGTGCCTATTTTGGAATCCTGGCAGTGTTTTCCATTTTAGCAATCCTGAACAACTTCAAGTCCATGTGGGTACCACCCGTAACCGCGCATGATACCTACATTGCCCGGATCATTCTTTTCAGCGTGCTTCTACTGCTAGCGATCAGGTGGGTGATTGCAACGGACCGCGAATTCAAGCTTTGGACCCGCCTCCTGGAGAACCCCGTGGAAAAGTGGGACGCCTATGCGGCGATTGTCTCTCTTTCTCTTGTTCTGGGCTTTTGTATGGCCTATGCCTTTGACATCGTCAAGGTCAGCATGGCGTTCACGGGCTTTCTATTGATCAATTACTGGTCGCAATGGCAATCCAATGACCATTTCAGTCATGCGTTACCTGAGACACGGAAAAAGTCGACCAACATCGCGCAGCAGAGTGTTCTGAATGTGATGGAGCAGTACTGGCTGAAGCAGCCGCAACTGGCAAGAATCAACACAATGATGTTTTTCTCATCTCTCGCCTTCAGCTTAGCCTGGGCCGGATCATTCTTGAGGGAACCTCGGAAGAGCAGTTTTGAATTTGCCGGGACTCTAGTTCTTGTTGGGGATATTCTCCTGGGAGAAATCTTAATTGGGATTTGGCGGTATCAGCGGAATAGAGAAATCGTCCGAGCAGAAACCTCAAAAAGTGTTATTCCAGTCCGCGAACCAAAACTTGAGGACGCAACGGAGGCTTATAAGGGCAGGATCGACACAGCGAAAACGGCTGCTTATTGGGGCATAGTGGGTGTTTTCGCCGTCGTCACCAGCCTTAACGATTTCAAATCCATGTGGACTCCATCTGCCTGGGACGGCCAGGGTCTCTTTGCTGCCGGTATCGTCTTGTTCGTGGGACTGTCTGTCCTGGCCTACCGTTGGGTCCACGCTACAAACGAGGAGATGGAGCTTTGGATAGATGAACTCCACAATCCGATGACCAAGAAACAGGTTCAGGGCGCCATGTTTGGTCTTGCCATAGTACTCGGGACTCTCCTGGCTCTTGCGCATAACATTGCATGCGTGAGCGGATTGATGGCTGTCTATTTCTTGGTCAATTACTGGACGCAATGGCTCTCAAACGAACACTTTCGCCGAGCCTTGGAACGGACCAGGCAGTCACCTCTGAGTACTACGAACTTCAAGGTACTCGATGCCATGGAAAAATACTGGCTTGCGCTGCCTCAAATGGCGCGAATTACAACAATGATGTTTTTCGCGTCGCTGGCCTTCAGTCTTGCGCTGGCAGGCTGGGCGCAGCAAGAACCGCAAAGGACGCGTTTCTACCTGGCTTCCTATGTGCTTCTGTTTCTGGATATTCTGGGTGGTGAAATCACTATTTTTGTTTGGCGTTGTAAAAGGGACTATAAGATCGACCTGGCGACTGAGGCACAAGAGTAACGGCGAATGGAAACTAAGGCACCACCTATCGGTTCAGCTTCAAGCGGCGTGGCGCGCGAAGAATTGCGGCCCGATGAAAATGTGAACGATACTGAGCCGTCTTACCGGACCAGCGGCATTATTCTTGCGTTGCTACCGGTGGCATCTTTTGTCGCGCAATATCTTCTTTCCGTGCGCGCGGGAACTCAGCGCGCACTGTTTCACCATCTGACGGTCATGGTGGTTGACTGGACGTTCATTCCGTTTAACTTTTCAGTGGTGCGTGTGATCGACTGGCGCGAAGGCAAGAAGCTTTATTTTATTTTTTGTATTTCTGCGGTGCTGAATGCGCTGACGCACGCGTACTGGCAGTATAACGGCCTTGATCTCGGACACATGATTACCCCAGAAGGCATCGTTTTACCAGCAGGTTGGGTTCACCTGACATTTTCGACATTGGAGATGGTTCTGTTGGTAGCATTTATTTTTTGCCGTCATCAGCAAGCGCCTGGTCTCCGGTTGCCAACGGCTTTCGCTACCATCTACTTCATCACAATGGGCACTTGCGGATATCTAATGCATCGCGGATTCATTGCCAGTGACTTGATTGTTTTTACTTCCGGCCTGTTCTTTGTGCTTGTTTATCCCGGTCTCATCCAAAAGAAACGGCTTCGCCGCTCAATATCCAGATGAAACGGCACCGGTGCCACGATTTATTTGCAAGGCAGTGGAGGCAGGACTTCAGGCCGGGGCCTTGGCGGTCTTGGCGCGGACGCGGGCCAGCGAACTCAGGCCGCGTAACACCGTGTTGAAATGTTCAGGGTTTTTGCTGACAAACTTCAGCCGGCTGCCGCGGCCCAGATAGGATTCCGGATTGGACTGCTCGAGTTCCTGCCAGAACCAGCGCTGCATGCGTTTCAGGTCAAAGGCGTTTCCATTGCGCGAGTACAGAGCCTGGGCCGGCCCCAGCGTGAACCAGTCGTATTTCACGAAAACTTTGTATTCCCGTTCCAGAGAGTCAGAGGTGAAGATGTACCACTCGTCAAAAACCTCAAACGGTATGGCAGAGATATTATTGCCGACCGGGATATGTACGGAGCGCCCAGAGGTGCGCCATCCGCGCTGCATCTCCTCCGAAGTCGGCTGAAGCGGGTAGGAGTCAAAGGAGGTAATGACGACGTTCTTGTTGGCGGCCACGTCAGGACAAACCTGCAAAACGTCATAAACTTCATGCGCCGTCGTCTCCAGCCACCGATATTCACCCTGGACACCATGAAACATACTTACCTCTTCGTCAGTCAGGCACTGAGGGCGCTGTCCTTGCTGTAGTCCGCTTCCCAGACGCCTTCAAAATCCACAAAGAACCCGCGGATGGTCAGCTCTGGAATCTCCCCTTGCAGGA
>DATCAX010000656.1:0-2906 GCA_036512375.1 Candidatus Angelobacter sp.
GTCAACAGTTTTTTCAGGGCTTTTCCGGTGTTTAGACTCGCCTTTGGCCAAACCCAGAGTATCGATGGTAACTCTATATTTATCAATACTATGATCGATGAAGATAGACGCTAGTTGCTCGCGGCCCCAGCCACCCTACCGGCAATCCTGTGGATTACAGGCAAATTGGTTGGCAAACCGAACCATCCTGGTTACTTACGGGTTCTTTTGAGGTGAAACGGGTGTCCATCGGGGTCGCACAGCACTGTCCGGCCATTTTCGTCCACACTGAACGCTGGCCGCCGTGTCCTGGCACCCCGCCTGGGGGCTACGAGCAGCTCGTCCAGGCGAAAAATTCCCATCACCAACATGAAAAGAGCCGGCACCGCAAACAGGAATGTGTCCCAACCCGAATTCAGAACTGTCTCGTGCATTTCAGACCTCAGAAATCGTCGGCGACGAACATGAGATGTGTCTCATGCAGTCTCTGAGGTTATCGGCCCGGAATTAGAGGTTGCTTAAAATCCAAAATAACCAAGGTATGAAGAGCGGATTAGAAAGGCGGGGATGCGGCGCGAGCTGCCGGTCGCTTTTCCGATGGATCTTCTACGCCCAGTAGCTGCGGTCCAGAGTGCGGTACTGGATGGCTTCGGCAAGATGGGCCACGGTCAGGTGCTCAGCGCCTTCGAGGTCCGCAATTGTGCGGGCAACCTTGAGGATGCGGTCGTGCGCCCGCGCGGTGAGGCCCTGCTGCTGCATGGCCCGCTCCAGAAGCCGCTCGGAATCGGCGCCGAGCTCGCAATGGGTGCGAATCTGGCGCGTCGTCATCTGCGCGTTGGCGTAGATTTTCTCGCCGGCCTTTTTGAAGCGCTTCCGCTGGTGTTCGCGGGCGGACATTACCCGGTCGCGAATTTGCGCTGAACCTTCGGCGGCTGCTCCACCACGCAACTCCTTGTATTGCACTGCAGGAACTTCGATATGTATATCGATGCGATCGAGCAACGGACCGGAGATCTTGGCGACGTAGCGCTGGATCATGGGCGGAGTGCACATGCACTCACGGGACTTGTCGTTGAAGTAACCGCAGGGGCAGGGATTCATGGCGGCGGCTAACATGAAGCGCGCGGGAAAGCTGAGCGACATGGAGGCGCGCGCGATGGTGACCGTATGATCTTCGAGCGGCTGGCGCATTACTTCGAGCACGTTGCGCGGAAACTCCGGCAGCTCATCGAGGAACAGCAGGCCGTTGTGCGCCAGCGATACTTCGCCGGGACGCGGGACGATGCCGCCACCGATGAGGCCCGCGTCAGAGATGGTGTGATGCGGAGAACGAAACGGGCGCTGCGTGACCAGGCCGGCTGCTGCGTCCAGCACTCCGGCTACGGAGTGAATCTTGGTGGTCTCCAGAGCCTCTTCAAAAGTGAGCGGGGCCAGGATGGAGGGCAGGCGCTTGGCGAGCATGGTCTTGCCCGAGCCGGGCGGACCGATCATGAGAATGTTGTGGCTGCCGGCTGCTGCCACTTCGAGTGCGCGCTTGGCCGTCTGCTGGCCTCGCACATCGCAAAAGTCCACCGAGAAATGCTGCAGTTCTCCGAGCAACTCTTGTGTGTTCACGCGATAGGGCTCGCGCTGAATGACGCCCACGACTGAGGTGTTCAAAAGGTCCAGAACATCCGTGAGCGATGAGACGGGATAAACATTCACGCCTTCGACCACCGCAGCTTCGGCGGCGTTGGCGGTGGGCAGGATCAGATTGGGAATATTCTTTTCGCGCGCCAGGATAGCGACTGGCAACATGCCGGGGATGGGGCGCAGGCTGCCGTCGAGTCCCAGTTCACCGACCACTAGGAACTGGCTCAGGTCATCCACGCGAAGGGCGCCATAAGCACCCAGGATGCCGACTGCGATTGGCAGATCGAAGCCGGAGCCTTCCTTCTTGAGATCGGCGGGCGCCAGGTTGATGGTGATGAAGGTGGGTGGAATCAAGTAGCCGGAGTTCTTGATTGCGGCGCGGACGCGGTCGCGGCTTTCGCGGACCGCTGCATCGGGCAAGCCGACGGTATGGAAGACATCTTTTTCCGCCACCACGCCGCTGTAATCGACCTCTACATCGATGAGGTTGGCGTCGATTCCGTAGACTGCCGCACTAAGAACTTTAAATAGCATAGATGAGAGTTGAAGGGAGTGTACCAGAAGACAGTCGTGGGCAGTCTGTGATCGGTGAACAGGGAACAGTGACCAGTGGAGTGTGAACAGGAAACAGGGCGCGCGAATGTTCGACAGCCCACCTCGATCCTTGATCCGCTCATGGATCGCAGCCAAGTTAGAACCGACGGGTCCCTTTGCTGCGACGCTGGTCAACTGTTCCCTGTTCGTTGGATCACGCTACAATCTCCCTGTGACAACGAGTCTGTTTGATCTTTACAAGATCGGTGTTGGCCCTTCGAGTTCGCATACCATGGGGCCGATGCGCGCCGCATGCCGCTTTGCGCGCGGACTTGTGACCTGCGGTTTGCTCGAACGAGTTGCCCGCGTGCAGGTGGAACTTTACGGGTCATTGGCCCTAACCGGACTGGGCCACGCAACCGACCGGGCAGTGCTGTTGGGTTTGGCCGGCAACGAGCCGGCCTCGATCGATCCTGCGACGATTGAGTTAACGGTTAAAGAAATTCGCGCGGCGCGCCGCATCGATCTGGCCGGCAGACGCAGCATCCATTTCGATGAACTCAGCGACCTTGTGCTGCACCGCGACATCATGTTTCCTCCTGGCGCGCATACCCAACATCCCAACGGTGTGCGCTTCACCGCCTTTGATAGCGCTGGAGCAGTCGCCGAGCAAAGCACGTTCTTTTCAATCGGGGGTGGATTCATTGTGCAAGATGTTGCACCTGACTTTGCCGGAACGCAGCCCTCGCCAGATCAGCGGC
>DATCAX010000657.1:0-3710 GCA_036512375.1 Candidatus Angelobacter sp.
CATCGGGCGACTGGCAGACCAAAAAACCTATCATGGGAGGCGCGGAGCCTCGGAAGGAATTGGGGATCGCAACTCAGCCAGGGGGGTACGCTCCAGTCCGGGGGTATCCCCGGGGTTGAATCGCGTAAGTCCTTATTTTTCGGGGTTGACGTAGGGAGGGGGTGGCATAGCGCTCAATACAGTAAAATGCCCACTTGAGTCGGCGCATCGCGCCGCCCCTGGACGCCCCGGAAACCTATGCGCAGCTTTGAGAGCCTTACAGAACAAGAAGTGTTAGCCCTGGCGATCGCGTTAGAGGAAGAAGACGAACGCGTCTATAGCGATTTTGCCGAGAATTTCCGTAAAGACTTTCCCGCCACGTCGGCCATGTTTGAAGGCATGCGTGACGAGGAATCAACGCATCGACGCAAGCTGATTGATCTGTACCGCACCAAATTCGGCGAGCACATACCGTTGATCCGGCGGGGGGACGTAAAAGGCCTGGTGCCCCGCCGCGCTATCTGGCTGACGCAGCCGCTGCGTCCGGAAGCGGCGCGCCGGCAGGCATCGACACTGGAAGTCGAGACCCGCATCTTTTACGAAAAAGCAGCGTCCCGCACGCAGGACGCCAGTATCCGCCAGCTGCTGAATGATCTGGCGCAGGAAGAGCGCGAGCATGAGCAGCGTGCGGCGGAGTTAGGCAAGAACAAACTGGATGCCACAGCCCGCGGCGAAGAAGACGAAGCCAGCCGCCGGCTTTTCGTTCTCCAGATTGTGCAGCCGGGACTGGCCGGACTGATGGATGGTTCCGTGTCAACCCTGGCGCCGGTTTTTGCCGCCGCGTTTGCCCGGCATGAATCGCACTTTGCGTTCCTGGTGGGGCTGGCGGCTTCGCTGGGAGCGGGCATCAGCATGGGTTTTGCCGAGGCGCTTTCAGACGATGGCAGCCTTACCGGGCGCGGGCATCCCTGGGTGCGCGGATTGATCTGCGGATTGATGACGACGTTGGGTGGAATCGGCCACACGCTTCCCTTCCTGATAACGTCATTCCACGTTGCAACGGTCGTCGCCGTGGTGGTCGTGATCGCAGAACTGGGTGCAATTGCCTGGGTGCGCCATCGCTACATGGAGACGCCCTGGGTTTCTGCCACGTTGCAGGTGGTGCTGGGCGGAACACTGGTTTTTGTGGCTGGCGTGCTGATTGGAAGTTCTTAGGCAGCGTTTTCATGTATGTCTCGACAAGGACGGAATTTTTTCAAAGTAAACACAGGGTCCCTGGCCTGCTCGCACAATGAAGAAAGCTTGTGCTCGCTACGGCCGTCGGGATGACGTTGTCTTTAAGGTGCGAATAGCGGCGAAGTGAATACTATGCTGGGGCGCCCAGATCCCAGCCGTCTTTTTTCATTTCGACGCGCAGCCAGCGTTGCAGGCTGGTACGCACGGATGGAGGGATTTCACCGAACTGGATTCCGTATTGCCCGCTTTTGTTGGTCCAGGTAACGCGGCCCGGGAGTTCAACGGAATCCTCGGTGTTGCTGCCGGGAATCGGGAAAACCAGGGCAACCGGAAAGCCGGATTTCAGCGGCATCTCTGTCTTCGTCCCGGCTCCGCCGGCGCTGATATTCAACAGCACGGCGTCAAATTGTTCGCCGGCATATTTCATCTTGATGGGGAGTTCGAGTTGAGCACGATAATAACGCTGCTGGTTGAGGCTCAAGCTTCCGGAAGAATCGTCCAGTCCGGCTTCGCGGTAGACCTTGAGCTTGCGAATGAGCGTGCGCCGCGAAATGCCCAGGGCATCCGCGGCTTTCCCTTGATTGCCGCCGCTGCTTTCCAGCGCCTGCAGGATCGCTCTTTTTTCAACCTGGTTCAGATCGGAGTCTGTGGGGATGTGCCGGCGGCGTGAAGTGACTGAATCGGGAAAACGGAGGTCTGATGCGGTAATTTCAGATTGAGCGTCCCTGGCCTGCAACACGGCGCCAAAGACCACGTTCTTGAGCTCGCGGACGTTGCCGGGCCACGCGTAACTACTCAGCGCCTCCACAGCGTCGCGGCTGAAGCGGGATTCGGGATAGTGCTGGTGCAATACCTGCTCGGCGATTCCAACTACGTCCTCAGGGCGCTCGCGCAACGGTGGGACTTCAAGTTTGAACTGGGCAAGGCGGTGATAGAGGTCGCTGCGGAAGCGTCCGCCGCGAACCAGGTCTTCAAGATTTTGGTTGGTCGCCGCAACTACCCGCACATCGACGCTGACCTTTTTGTTGCCGCCCAGGCGGTAGTAAGGCACGCCGTCAAGGACGCGCAAAAGCTTTACCTGGATTTTTAAGTCCAGATCGCCGATTTCATCGAGAAAGAGAGTTCCTTTGTTGGCCATTTCAAAAAAGCCGGCCTTCATGGCGTCTGCGCCGCTGAACGCTCCTTTTTCATATCCAAAAAGCTCGCTTTCAACCAGATTTTCAGGGATGGCTGCGCAGTTGACGTCGACGAGTGGCTGGTTGCACCGCAGGGAATGGCTGTGGATTGAGCGCGCGATCATTTCCTTACCAGTGCCGGTCTCACCTACAATGAGCACCGCAGCAGGATGGCGCGCCACCTTTTCCGCTAGTTTCATCACCCGCTGCAAAGAAGTGCTGCGAATGATCAATTCAGTCTGGTCGCTTCCAGACGGACTGCCGGACAGTACGTCCTCGTCGGCAGTCACGTTGGCGGGTGGAAGGCCCTTCGGTGGATAAAGCATGTGGATTTGCGGTTAATAGTGCAGCAACATGGTTTTACAAGCAACAGTTAATTCGGCAGCAATTTTACTGGATGGGACCGAAACCGGGTGAACCGAAGCTTCTGCTATACAGCCTTGGCAAATCGGCATAAACTTTCCAGTTTTACGAAATTCTTATATGAGGAGAACTATGCTTTGGAAACAAGTTTTACCGTGCCTTGTAATGATGGTGGTAACTGCCGGTGCGCAAACCAGCAGCGCTCCGACGAAAAAGCCCTTGAAGGAATCTGCTGCGGCTTCAGTCGAAAAAACAGAAAGCACAGAAAAGACGGTTGTGCGGCCCAAGTCTTATGATCTGGACGCCATGGACAAGACCGTGGACCCATGCCAGGACTTTTACCAGTACGCCTGCGGCTCGTGGCGCAAAAACAATCCCATTCCTCCTGACCAGTCTCGCTGGGGACGCTTCAACGAGCTGGCCGATTACAATCGCCAGTTCCTCCACAAGATTCTGGAGAAGGATTCCGCCAACAATCCCAAGCGAACACCCGTTGAGCAGAAGATTGGCGACATGTATCAATCCTGTATGGATGAGGCCGCAGTCAACAAGCAAGGCAGCGCGCCGCTAAAACCTGAACTGGATCGAATTGCCGCAATCACTACTAAGGATCAACTGGTGGACACGATTGCGTACCTGCAATCTCTTGGCGTCCAGGCGCTGTTCGGCTTTGGCGCATCGCCTGACCTGCACAACGCCAGCATGCAGATTGCCAATGTGTCTCAGGGTGGACTGGGGCTTCCTGATCGCGACTACTACTCCGATACCGATCCCAAATCACAGGAGACGCGGCAAAAATATCTGGAGCACCTGGCCAAAATGTTTGTCCTGCTTGGCGATGATGAAGAGGCGGCCAAGAAAGAAGCCCAAGCCGTCATGGACATCGAGACCAAGCTGGCTGATGCTGCCTTCAAGCGCGTGATGATGCGCGATCCTAAAAATCGCGACCACAAAATG
>DATCAX010000658.1:0-8535 GCA_036512375.1 Candidatus Angelobacter sp.
TTTTGCGGATTGTGTCCTGCTCAGCAGGATCATTGAAACCGTGTTGCGCGCTAATGCGCAGCATTTCTTCCAGATCGCCATCTTTCCACCCCATAGGATCACCGCAGGCGACGATCACCGCGCTGGCCTCTTCAACCTTGGGCTGGCCGAAGGCGGCCTGACGCAGCTTTTTCTTCTGCTCGGGATCGCGCACCACAACAAAGCGCCATGGCTGCGTGTTGTAACCGCTGGGCGCTTCCAGTCCGGCACGGATAATCTTTTCGAGATCTGTGCTATGAATGGGGACATCTTCAAAGCTGGGCGTGGCGCGGCGTTCTTTGATGGCCTGGCTGAATGGTTTCTCTGCGGCAACTTTTGCCATCTTCTCTCCCGGTACAATTAGACGGCAATTGTTTCACAGCGATTCAGAGATAGCCAGAATGTGCCGTTGCAGCTGCATCCAAATATCTATGGCTCTAGACCAATACAACAAGAAACGCCGGTTTGATGACACGCCGGAACCGGAGGGCAAACTGGAGCGCGGCGAGCAGCATCGCTTTGTAGTGCAGAAACATCGCGCGTCGCACCTGCATTACGATTTTCGGCTGGAGATGGATGGCGTCTTGAAATCGTGGGCCGTGCCCAAGGGGCCGTCGCTTGATCCCGGCGATAAGCGTCTGGCGATGCAGGTGGAAGACCATCCTGTTTCGTATTTCCATTTTGAAGGCAAAATTCCCGAAGGCAACTACGGAGCCGGCACCGTGATGGTGTGGGACACCGGAACGTGGGAGCCGCTGGGCGATGAGCATGCCATGCTGAACAAGGGCGACCTGAAGTTCCAGTTGAACGGCGAAAAGCTAAAAGGCGAGTTTGTGCTGGCCAAGATGCGCTCGAGCAGGCCGGGATCGAAAGGCACGGAGTGGCTGCTGATCAAGAAGAAAGATGACGCGATGAAGGCGGGCTTCAACATCGACAAGCTTGATTACTCCGTACTAACTAAGCGCAGCCTGAGCGAGATTGCCGGCGACGAAGGTTCCGACGAATGGCAAAGCAATCGCAAAGCCGCTGTCCGCAAGGACGCGGAGTGGCTGGTGAAAGACGAGAAGAAGCCGGGCAAGCAAGCGGCCGGCAAGAACGCCGGGGCATCGACCAAGAAAAAAGTTCCTGTAAAGAAAGCCACCACAAAGAAAAGCAGCGTAAAAAAAAAGACCCGCAAAGCGGCGTAAGCGCTAAGCAGCCTGAGCCACCAAACGCAGAAAAGTTCGACACAGTGCTGGCGAAAATAGCCAACGCACGGCGGGCCGCAATGCCGCGGGAAATTCATCCCATGTTGGCGACGCTGGTGGAAGAACCGTTTGACGATCCGCAATGGCTCTACGAAGTAAAGTGGGATGGCTATCGCGCGGTGGCATTCGTCATTGATGGGAAGGCGCGGCTGGTTTCGCGCAACCAGAATGATCTGACGGGAGAATTCCCGGAGATTGCGCAGGCAATGAAGCCCCTGCCGGTGGAAAACGCAATCCTCGATGGCGAAGTTGTGGCGCTGGATGAAGAAGGGCGTCCATCGTTCAGCCTGATGCAGCAGCGAACAGGAATGACCAGCCCCGGTGCGCGAGGATCGCGGAACACAAAAGTCCCTATCGTTTATTACGCGTTTGATCTGCTCTATCTCAACGGTCATAACCTGATGGCGGCGCCACTGGAGCAGCGTAAAGCGTTGCTCCAGCAAATGATCCCGGCGGACAAAGGTTTTCTGCGTTACTCAGACCATTACGCTGAGCAAGGTACTGCTCTTTTTAATGTTGCGCGCGACAAGGGCCTGGAAGGAATCGTGGCCAAGCTGCGCACGGGCGCTTATGTGCAAAAGCGTTCGCGCGAGTGGTTGAAAATCAAAATCACGCGACGGCAGGAGTGCGTGATTGCCGGGTACACCGATCCCAAAGGATCGCGGGAAAATTTTGGTTCCATTGTGCTGGGGCTTTACGACGAAAACGGCAAGCTGGTGCATGTGGGCAACGCGGGCAGCGGTTTTACTGAGTCCACGCATGCGGCGTTGTGGAAGAAGTTGAATGCATTGAAGACTGACAACAACCCGTTCGGGGAAAAGATTGAAAGCACGCGGCGGCCGCACTGGATCAAGCCGGAACTGGTGGCGGAGATCAAATTCTCAGAATGGACACATGAAGGCGAACGCGGCGGAATTAAAATGAGAGCGCCTATATTCCAGGGTTTGCGCCTGGATAAAAAGCCGCGCGAGTGCGTGTTTGAGTTTCCCCGGCACACGCAAGCCGAGGTTCGCAAAGCAGAAGAGGAAGCCGCCACCTGACCAAGATTTCCCGTTCGCTCAAAGCGCATTTACTTCTGGTGATGATTGCTTTCATCTGGGGCAGTACATTCGTACTGGTCAAAGAAGCGCTGAATGACGCGTCTCCGCTGGTGTTGAACTCCGCTCGCATGGTTGTGGCGGCGGTGGTGCTGGCGATTTTCTATCGAAGAAAAATTGCTGTGCTGACCAAACCTGCCCTTGCAGCAGGCGTGGTGGTGGGAATCTTTCTGTATCTCGGTTACGCGTTTCAGACCAGCGGCCTGGCGCTGACTACGCCTTCGAAATCAGCATTTCTTACCGGCACCTCGTCAGTGCTGGTACCGCTGCTGCTGGTGGCAATCTGGCGCGCACGCATTCAGGTATGGCGCGTGGCGGGGATCATCCTGGCGCTGGCGGGACTGTTTTTGATGACGGTCCCGGGCGGAGGCATGGGTCTGGCTGATTTCGCCAAGGTCAACCTGGGAGATATTCTCACTATCGGCTGCGCTTTCTGTTTTGCTTTCCACATCATTTTTGTGGGTCGCGCGAGCCAGCGCTTCCCTTTTGAGCAGATCGCTGTTCTGCAAGTTGGCACCGCGGCTGTATTAATGAGCTTGAGCGCGCCGTTGCTGGAGCATCCGCATTTCCGCCCGACCGGAACGGTGATCGCGGCGGTTTTGATTACCGGCATTCTATGTACGGCGGTGGCTTTTACTGTGCAATCCTGGGCCCAGCAGTTCACTCCTGCCACTCACACAGCGCTAATCTTCACCACGGAACCGGTCTTTGCCTGGCTAACGTCTTTCATCTATCTGCACGAGCGGCTTGGCCTTCGGGCCGGGGCCGGAGCGTTGCTGATCCTGGGCGGAGTGCTGGTTTCCGAACTTCTGGGCCACGTTGAGAAACCGGACGATGAGCCTGCAGCAGGAACTGAGTCACCGGCCAGCTCTGGTGGATAACGCTGCCTATGGTTTCTGCGTCTAAAAGATTGCGCTCCAGTAACCAAAGGAACCACCAGCAGGTGGAAGTATTGGATTTATAATCATTGGAGACCTTACTCCGGAGGTACGACGAAGTATGAACTCGCGTTTTAGCGCCCTCATGGCACGTATGCGCACGCAACGGGCGCTCTCCACACTGGTGATCCTGTTGACGCTGACGGTTGGCATCCTGATTGGCACCGTCCTGAGCCGGGGCGGAGTAAAGGGTAACTTTGCCCCCGAAGGTTCGCTGCTGCCGGCCATGCAGTCACCGCAGCAGCTGAGCAACACCTTTGGCCAGGTGGCAACGGCGGTTGAGCCCGCTGTAGTGAACGTAAGTACGGAATCGACACCCAAGGTAAAACGGCGCGGCAGCAATCGTGCGCCTAATCGCGGCCAGCGCGACAATGGCAGCGACGACCCGTTCCAGGATTTCTTTGATCGTTTCTTTGGTGGACAGCAGGGCGGACAAGGCGGCCAGCAGGGTGGTCCGGGCGGCGATGACGATGATCAGGGGCAAGGTCCTTTCTCCGGCCCCGGCGGAGGCGGCGGCGGACGCCAGCGTTCCCTGGGTTCAGGGGTGATCCTGAACGCGAACGGCTACATCATAACCAACTTCCACGTGGTGGATAAGGCTGATCGCATCCGCGTAAAGCTTTTTGACGAGCCGGCCACGGTGCTGCATGATGCCAAGGTCATCGGCGTTGATACCGAAACTGATCTGGCATTAATCAAAATCGATCCGCCAAAAAACAGACCGCTCACGGCGGCCCGCCTGGGGGATTCCGACAAAATGAGTGTAGGCGATTGGGTTCTGGCCATTGGCAGCCCGTTTGACCTGGAAGCCACTGTCACTGCAGGCATTGTCTCCGCTAAAGGCCGCAACCTTCCCGGCGGACGCCAGTTTCAGTCCTTTATTCAGACCGACGCGGCCATCAATCCCGGGAACTCCGGCGGCCCGCTGGTCAGCATGAACAGCGAAGTAATCGGTATCAACACAGCAATTTATACGCAATCATACGGATACCAGGGCGTGGGCTTTGCCATGCCGTCGAATGTAGTCCGCGATGTTTATGAGCAGTTGCGGACGGGCGACCACAAAGTGGCGCGCGGCTCCATAGGCGTGGAATTTAGCGCGATCCCGAACCCAGCCGTGCTGCGCATTTACGGCGCGAAAAATGGAGTGCCTATCACCAATGTCCGCCCAGACAGTCCTGCTGCCAAAGCCGGCCTGCAGGGCGAAGACACCATCACCGCAGTCAATGGCAAGGCGATCAAGAGTGGCGATGAACTGGTCACCCTGATCTCCGCCACCCGGCCCGGCAACAAGCTGAATGTCACTTATCTCCGCAATGGCCAGGAAAAACAAGCCACCGTGGTAGTGGCCGACCGCGCCAAGCTTTTTGGCGATCGCACAGACCAGAGCAGCTCTGACGATACCCCTGAAGACAGCCAGCCCACGCCAACCAAGCTGGGCGTGACTGTCAAGCCAGTTTCTCCGGAAATGGCCGAGCGCATGGGTACAGCTGAAGGCCAGGGCGTACAGGTGGTTGACGTGAAGACAGGCTCGTTTGCCGACGATCTGCAACTGCAACCCGGCCTGATCATTTTGAAGATCAACAAACAGCCGGTTAACAGCGAAGAAGAGTTCCGCAAGATTACTTCGCAGTTAAAAAGCGGCCAGGATGTAGTGTTCCTTGTCCACTCAGGGCGAGGCACGTCGGGCGGAAACTCTTTCATTTCAGGCACGCTTCCGTAGAATTGAAACCGGCTTCGCCGGAGCCGCCATCTTGGCAAAGGCTCCAGCGAATGCCTTTTTAGGGCGCCTGAAGTGTGAGTTTTTCAGTCCTCGGCCGCCGTAAAAAACGCTTAAATACCCGGAAGGCTTTGATTTCATTGACCTTCAGTAATCCCAAGCTGCACAACAAACTACTGGCATAGCGGCATCCAAACATGGGATGATGTTCGGACATTTGGTTGAACCTGAGTAAGCCTTGACCGCCACTGGCTGGGATAACGCCAAAAGCGATCTGCCCGAGCGATTTTTTTCTGAGGTGAGTTGTTTGCGTTTAACCGTCAAAAAACTCGTGATTTTGAGCTTTGCCCTGGTTCTTTGCGCCGGGTCCGCTCCGGCAACAACCAAAGCCGCGAGCAAGTCGACCAAACATGGGCATCGTAAGAGCACGGGCAAGCGCAAAGCCTCCTGGAAGAAAAAAGGGCAGCAAGGCATCAACTCTGAGCGCGCCGCGGAGATACAGCAGGCGCTGATCCGGGAAAAATACCTGACCGGCGAGCCTACCGGCGACTGGGATGCACGGACCCAGGCAGCCCTGGTCAAATATCAGGGTGACCATGGCTGGCAAACCAAAGTGGTTCCCGACTCCCGCGCCCTGATTAAACTGGGCCTGGGCCCGAATTATTCCGCCGAATTGCTCAACGGCCCACCCAAGGCTTCTCCTGCCGGCGCCCCCAGCACCACGGCTTCCCGCGGCATCGAGGGGACAGCCGGTAAGCAGTAAACAAAGCGGCAGGCCTCTTGGCCGTTAACTCTCAGCGGCGTCTTTGAGTCCCAGTCGTGTCCTTAAAATCCGGCTTGTTTTATAATTCAACTCCATGGACACCCCCAACATTATTGAAGAACTCAGCCAGCAGCGGGATCGGGTAGTCGCTGCTATAGAAGCCCTCACCGGAGGCCGCACACAACGAGCCTCATCCACCGGACCACGCAAACGCGGCCAGATGAGCGAAGCAGGACGAAGAAGTATTTCCCAACGCATGAAAGCCCGCTGGGCCAAAGCCAAGAGAGCCGGCAAGAACGCACTATAGGAAATTCTGGAACGCTGATCTGCCTGCCTCCGCAAGTTGCGGAGGCGGGATTTCTTCTGCCTTCAGGGTCGTGGTGTCGCTACGAATCAGAGTTTGCTTGAAAGGGCTGCAAGTGACGCCCGGACGTGCGACAAAATAATAGCTGGTGCCGAAGAAGGGACTCGAACCCCCACACCCTTGCGAGTACATGGACCTGAACCATGCGCGTCTGCCAATTCCGCCACTTCGGCATTGTAATGAGGCGCCAGAGCAAAAACCGGCGCTTGCGACGGGAAATACTCATCTATTTTAAAGGGTTTGATGAATGTGTCAAACGCGCCCGGTTCAGGACTGCGCTGCCGGGTCTGTCGCTTCCCGTGCCGACACGCGGGCTTTGGCTGCGAAACGAGCGGCCGCAGCTCGCGACATTGCCAGGCGACATTGCTAAGGCGACATGCCAGGCAATCGTCCGGGTGCCGCCGAATGAATCTAGTAGTTAATGTCTGGCGTTCCTTTACGCTGCCGCGAGCTTTCCGGGGTGTTCCAGTTCCATAAAAGTTTCCACCGTGTGTTTCAACTGGGCGTCACATTCATCGGCGATGGTCATGACGTCCTCCAGCAGTATGTTGGTGTCAAGACTCTTTTGATTGAGATGCAGCGTTTCAAAGAGGCTGACTTGCAGCAGCCGTGACTCTTCCACCATCATCGGGACAGAGTAACCCTGATCGAACCGCACCTTGCCGTGATTATGTGCGGAGGTGGTTTCCGGCATTTCTTCGCCCTTTTTCAGGCGCAACCGGATGATCAGGTCTTCAATCAATTGGGGCAGGTGGCCCATGCGCTGCTCTTCGCTGAGGGGAATTTTAGTCAGGTCCGGCACCCCATCCACGCGTTTCATCCAGCGTGCGATGGTGGGCCTGAGCTCTCGCTCCAGAACAGTTGCTACGGTTTCAATGGTATGGGTCATTCACTGTAACTCCTTGAAAGTTCCAGTCAACATTTTGAGCGCGGAATGGAAAATGTTCTGCGCAAGATTGCACAGTATCCTGAAATAGATTTTCCAAGGCGCGCGTCTTTGGAGGTTTCTCATCGTTGAATCAGTGTCGCGCTAATTACAAATAAAAAGTCCACGTAGACAAGCTCTCGAGCACAGTCCTGAGATTACTTACGTTCGTGCAATCCCCTGCCATTTGAGCCACGACCTGATGGCGTAAGAAATGGATCGAAAGCTTTCGGCAGATCTCATCGCGCTTAAGGAGGTAGATTCAGCACGCCGACAAGCATGGTGCGCAGGACTTTTGCTAATGGATGTAGGCCACCCTTGCGGCTATTCGGACTCACATTGTCTGTAGTCCGGCAGGAGTTCCCCCACAATAATCGATTAAGCACATGATTCTAAAGCAAATATAAAGATGTTTGCGTGACATATCATAATGATATCATTTAGATAACAGACAGAAGAACGATCTGGCTGTAGATCAAGGAAGTTCTGACAATGAATACCAACAAAGCTAGTGCTGCTCTTGAGCAAGTGGTCCGCGTAAAGAATGGATGGGCCATGCTTGTCCTGTTAATTGCCGCCCTGCTGGGCGATATTGGGCTTCTGATTTTTGCGATTGCGGACGGAGTCCAGACTACCGGCCAACCGCACGGATGGCTACTGGGGATTGCCGCCCTTGCTTTGCCGATCGTCATCATTCTGATGACGGGCCTCTTTACGCTGCAGCCGAACCAGGCCCGCGTGCTGGTCCTGTTTGGCGCTTATAAAGGCACTGTACGCATATCCGGATTTCACTGGGGCAATCCGTTTTACAGCCGTGGTCCGCAGGCAGGCAACACTCTTCAGGCGCGGATCGCCGCGGCCAAAGGCATTGCCACTGCGCCAGCGTCCGAACAGAAGACGATGGGGATGAACAAGATCTCTCTGCGAGCGCGCACGTTGAACGGTGACAAGCTCAAGGTGAATGACAAGCGCGGCAACCCGATTGAGATTGCCGCTGTGGTGGTGTGGCGCGTGGAAGATACGGCGCAAGCCATGTTTGACGTGGATAACTACCAGAACTATGTACCCATACAGAGTGAGTCGGCGTTGCGACATCTGGCCAGCCTCTATGCCTATGACCATTCCGAAGAAGACACCGAGATCACGCTACGCAGCAACGTGGACGAGGTTTCAAAATCTCTGCGCGATGAGTTGCAGGAACGCCTCTCTAAAGCCGGCGTGGTAGTGGACGAAGCGCGACTCACGCATCTGGCGTATGCGCCGGAAATCGCACAGGCCATGCTGCGCAGGCAACAGGCAGAAGCGGTGATAGCGGCGCGGACCAAGATCGTGCAGGGCGCGGTCAGCATGGTGGACATGGCGCTCAAAGAGCTGGCGGAAAAACACGTGGTTACGCTGGATGATGAGCGGCGCGCAGCGATGGTCAGCAATCTAATGGTGGTGCTGTGTGGGGAAGCGGAAGT